>CAZFPU010000104.1:0-7774 GCA_964521145.1 uncultured Methanosarcinales archaeon
GTTTCGCGCCTGCTGCACCCCGTGGGGCTAGGGCCAGTATCTCAGTGCCCTTCTCCGGGCTACCCCTTTCAGGGCCCGTACTGATCATTGGCTTGGTGAGCCATTACCTCACCAACTACCTAATCAGCCGCCAACTCATCCTTAGGCTCGAGCTTATGGAATCATCCATTCCAGGATCGATTCCCTATCATGGTTTAGCCTCGGTTTCCTGAGGTTGTCCATGACCTAAGGGCAGATTATCGACGTGTTACTGAGCAGTTTGCCTGTCCTCTTACGAGTCCTCCGACTTGCATGGCTTAATCGAATCCCAATAGCAGCATCCTCCCGCAGGATCAACGGGAATTAATTTGCTTTGTATGGTCGCAGAATTGTATAACTTATATACTTGACAGTTATCTCAAGTATGAATTTTGTTTTCGTATTTTAGAATTGAAATATCTAAAATCTGGAGGCGACATAAACAGGGAATATATGGGAGAGCGTGTTTCTTTTTAAACGTTTCGTTTTGATTTATAAATGATTCTCGACTACTACTCGAAGAGAGTTAGATGCGTGAGCGGTTAGCGCCTAGTAATCATAAAAAATATCGAGGAAGGTTAGCATCATCAGGTCGAAATATGTTAAGATCGCTAGCGAAGGTGTTGCGGGGGTTGTCCCTTACGGGGAAGCCACCTCTTTGATTGCGACAGCGAATATTTCGAAGATGCTAACCTTCCAATTCCAGCGATTTCCATGCAAAAAATCATTATTTTATTAATTTTCAATAATGAAAAGAATTAAAAATTGAGAGAAAATCTATAATTTTGAAAAAAGCTCGATTGCAAAATGTAACTAAGAAAAAAGATCGAGTCAGCCTATCTACTGCTCGTCATAATCACCTTCATCGTCATCTTGATCGTCATCTTGATCGTCATCAAAATCGGGGTCTTTCTTGTCCCCGTTTGTCCCGTCTGCATACAGTCCTTTTCTAGCCATATGAAACCACCTCTATCGTGTTGGAAGCTAATTTGCAGAGGCGTATATAAAAGTTTGCCCTGAAACAAGTCGAGTAGGTTGAAGTCGGTTTCATTTGCATTTTCTAAAATAACCACAATCAAAAGCTGAGAAATTTTGCCCGCACCAGTGCGTGCGGGTTCTTATTGATCCATATCTTGGTGCAAGGTGTCTAATATTAATTCCCTTTCAGCACTACTATTGCACTAAGATATCAATGATAAGATGCCGGGCATCACTGGCCCGGCTCGTCTATCCATATTTTGAGTCGGTAAATTAGAAAAAAAGGAGTTTTTCAATCCAAAGAATTTAAGCCAAAGATATCTAGAAGTAAAACTAAAACAGCTAATCTAGCACAAGCCCGCACTTTTTGCAGAAATGCTCATCCTGATCGTAGCTAAAGCCGATGTCATCTGAACCGCAATCTGTGCATTGGCGCAGCTTTTGCATGACTTGCTCTTCAACGCTTTGAGCCTGCATTGGTTTCATTCTTGATCCTTTCATAGATGCTCCAAATAGGGTTTTATTTATAAATTTTTTGTTTTTTTAACTCTTGAGTGGTGAATATGATGAAAATGAGTAAGAAATCGTAAGGTTAGTCAAGTTTTTGCCAGCTTTCAGTTTTTCTTTTTTTGTGGATCTTTTATGCGTCTTTCATCCCACATCTGATCCATTGGGTGTAGCATCATCAGGATTCGTGAATCGATCTGGTTTCGTGCCTTATCTTCAAGCCATTCCAAATGGTATGTATGAAATCCAAAATGAGCTCCGGGCCTGCGTATGTTGGTCATCGTCGCTATCTTCTTATCCCCCTCATAGAATGTCATGGAGCGATAACCACCCGGGATCGCAGTCCCCTTTGGAACACTAACACCATGCCTAAATTTTAGATAGAGATGCATTAAAAGTGATACATTTTCTGCCCCTTCGGTTATTTTCTTGAAAGGAAGTTGACTTTGGATGCGCGAAAGTATGTCCTCGCCCCCAAAAAATAATATTGGGCCATCAGCCCCATCTTTTATGCAAATTGCCTCTAGTGGCGAATCGCAGTCAAAGGACATCTTATACAGCGGCTGCTTACCTTGCACAGAGTCACCTTCATAGATATCCCAAACGCGATCATCGCCCCTCCGAATACCATAGTATTCCTTTTCAGACCCAAAACGCACTCGCTCTCCTCTCCGAAGCGTGAACGCATCCTTTGCTTGGGCCTCTTCATTTCGTGCGATGCGATCTTTAAGGCTACGCTCTGAAACAACATGATACGTCCTCTTGTTCCCATAACAATCGACATGTATCTCATCACGATAGTCACTGAGTCCGCTTATGGCTCGGCGCGCCATTTGCTTTATCGTTGCGTGGCACTCTCCAACCTGCGCATCAGGCTTTGCGTAAAAATACAGTGCAGCAACTGAAGCTAGAGCGATGCCTCCAGCAATTGTTGAAAGAATTGGAATTTTGTAGCTTCTTTGTCGATATCCTGAACCATCATGCATGGATGCCATATTGATTTGGAAGAAGAAACAATATTTAATATTTACTATAATTAAGTAACAACAATCTTTTTGCCCTGAAAGTCCCTATTGTACAACCGCGCTCTGATGCCCGGATTTCTCAATTCTGATTATGGAATCGACAAAGGACTCTATCTTGGTTTCATGGCTAACTAAAATGACCTGCTTCATGTGTAACAGATTCAGGATATCTCTGACCTTATCCAATTGGTCTGAGCTAAACCCATCGGTTGGTTCATCAAGCATTAGGATATCCTTTGTTTTGATCGTTGAGATGACATCATTGATGACTTTGTTTAATGCCAGCCTATATGATAGAGCAACCGCTGTCTTTTCTCCCCCACTTAAGTTATCAATTGCGGTTTCATAGCCATTCTGCTCAATGAGAGGCATGAACTGATCATCAATTGTAACTGAAATCATCTCATCTTCAATAAGCATCGAAAACCATTCCTTGAAGAGCTCATTGAATTCCCGATGCACCTGCACCATGACATGCTTTTCTATGGTTGCCATCAAAGGAACAAAGAAATCGGAGAGCCACTGCGAAATCGAGCTGTAGCGCACCAATTGTTTTTTTGACGCTTCTTTTTTTTCAATGTCTTGGCCGATAGTTGTTCTTATTTTTTCCAAGGATTGGGTCTCTTTTTCCAATTGGGCCTTTAGGATGATGTGCTTTCTTTCCTCCCCCTGAACGCTTTCAAGCTCTTTCTTGGCCTGCGCATACTGCGTTTCGATATCCTTGGTCTTCTCAAGAAGCGAACTGATCCCCATCTTCTTGGCATTCAATGCCCCGATATCTTTTTTTATTTCAAGGCATCTAGACTCTTTCCTTGCCTTCTCATCTTTCTTTTCCTTTATGTGGCGAATCTTTAGAGCCATCAGGTCCATAGAGTATTTTTGTTTCTTCAATGAGTCAATTGCTTTTTGAAGATTGGCTATTTCGTCAATGGTTACCTTGTTTTTTTCCTGGGTTCTTTTTAGGATTAAATTATTGGACTCGATTTTTTGCTGCTCTGTCTCTTGGATACCTTGCTTATGGTCATGCTTGACCTGCTGCAAACACAGAGGGCATTCATCGAGTTTTGAGAATTTACTTATGATCTCTTGGGATTGTTTTTCAAGCAACTTGTATTCCACGATCTGTTTTTTTTCAAGCAGATCTCTTTTTTGAAATTCTCCCAACTCTTTTTCGATCTGCAGTATTTGGTCGGTAATTGCGCCGATATCTTGCATTCCAATGCTGCCTATTTCTTTTTCAAGAATCGATACTTCTTTTTCGAGCTGATCAGACCTTGCTTTGCTTTCAGCATGTTCCTTAAGAAGCTGCCCTAGCTGCTGCTCGCATAATTGGTATTCTGATCTGGTCTTGCTTACAACCCACATCTGCTCTTCAAGTAAAGATGTTTTTTGTCTTGTTTCCTGCAACTTTTTCGTTGATGCCGCAACGATTGGCTCAAGATGCGCTCGCTTTTCCTGGATGGATTTTATTTCGTTTTCATATTGGACTAACTCTTTTTTCTTTGATTCAAGATCTGAAATAAAACCAGCTAATTCCTTGCTTGTTTCCTTGATGGCTCGCAACGCGATCGTGCTGTTTTCTCGGATGCGCTTATACTTATCGATGTTGAATACCTTGCGAAGAGTATCCAGACGAACTTCATTGCTTTCATAGAGGATTCGCTTGAGCTCTTCCTGGGGTGTATAAACAGTATAGCGATAAATCAAGTCCTTGTTCTTTGCGATGAGATCTTTTGGATACCCAAGCAGATCTATGACTTCAGCCTTGAGCTCAACGGGTGTCAATTCCTTTTTCATCCCATTGACTATGATGTAGCCTGACTCCTGTTTTATGCCTTGATTGGTTCGCTTCAAAACCCGCTTGATAAAAATCTCTTTTCCCTCAATAGAAAGCGTGAGCTCGACAAATCCTTCTTTTGATCCATGCCTAAGCAGCGCAAAGGCAGGAAGCTCAGAAGGTTTTGCCCCAAAGAGCGCGAATTCGATACCATGCAGGATGGTTGATTTGCCAGAACCAATGTCTCCAGATAAGAGCAGAGCGCCTGGTGTAAAGGATATATCTGCGTTTGTGTAACTTCTGATATTATGCAATCTGAGTTTCTTTAAAAGCATGCATTTGAGAGGTTAGAGTATGATTTAAAATTATCGTGATGTCTTAAAAATGAGATATATAATGGGATACAACAGTTTTTATAAGGTATTTGTAGTTACCCCGCCTAATGTCAACGCAACAAAACCTTGAGAGGATATGTGCAAACGTGGAAGCTAATGTTGATGGACATTATGATCAGGACTTCAAATATCACTTAAAGACATTGGATCTGCCTTACTCCAGATGGAAGAAAGAAGGCAGAGCTAATAGGGCATTTGCGTATGCTTTTAGAAACATTCTTTCAGAGTATACCAATACACTTGAAAATATTGAGTCATTGACGGAAGTGCCTGCAGATGCAGAAAGACCTATCCTCAGCGGCGGTGATTCTGCAGGATCAACTGGGCTTGGTGCTATAGCTGGAGGAGTAATCTCCATAATTCCTTATGCGACCTCCAAAGATAGCCTAGCTGCTTACCTGGTTACCTTTGCCTTAACAACCATGGGAGCAATGTTGGGGGCATACACGTACATTGATGGACATTCAAAAAATTTCAAGAATTGGGAAGCACAAGAACAAGATAAACTTCATCATCCAGAGAATTATCCAAAGAAGGCACGTTACACATTAGAGGATGCCAACGCAAAGAAGATCGAGGCCAAAGCTGAATTTAATCAGAAAAAAGAGCGGCTTATCGAAGCGTACGCACCTTTACAGCCAAGCCAAACTGCCTGATACGTCGAATAAAAGTGATAGCAACCAAAAAACCAGCGAAACTTTCTAACGAACCTTGCTATTGCCAAGGCTTTTTGCATAAAAAAGAGCATAATTTCCAAGAGTATCGCTATAAAAATCGAACATCCTATCAAAATCATACTCTGGCATTCCTCTATCTTCTAGATGCATAAGAAGCTCAATCGAATCAAGCGAGTCCATTCCTGCTGAGTCCAGAATATCACAGATCCTTGTGGCAGGAGAAATAGGTATTTTTATTTCAGAAAATTCTGTTTCCAGAATACCGACCATTGTCTTTGCGGCGATGCCCGCATTATGAATGCCAACCGTGGGACTTCTATCAATAATATACGTTGTGAGCAGATCGTAGAGTGGCCTGCTCAGGGGATCCATTAAGAAGCGCTCATTTCAGCTTTTTCTTCAGTTTCTCAATGACTTCAACAGGCGTTGGGTCTTCCCGATGCCACAGCGCAAGATAATAAGAAACAAAATCCCCGATATAAATAGTGGTGAACATTTTGCTCAGCATATATGTCCCTTTCATGTGCACATCGACAACATCAACCCTATGCTCAAGAATTTCTCTGCAATAATCCATCCGCTTTTTTATCTGGGGATGGTCATCGCTATCCTGGATGAAGATCGCGACAAATTCTTTTGGCAGGTGCTTAAAGGAAACTAGTTCATTGTGATTCATTTCTGAGAAAGCAGCAGTGAAAGCAGGCCACTTCGCGTTCTCATTTATCTGGGTTTTCCATCGAAACGCAACGGGAGCGAATTTCTGCGATGCGTAGACTAATGGGATTTTTCCCTTGATTTTTTTTACGATAGCTTCAGCGGCAGCTTCAAACACATCTGGATTTTTAAGAATTGTAAGAAGCTCATTTAATTCTTCATTCTTGATTCGAACCATGCCAGAGTTATGGGCGATCCCAAGCATTGGAA
The DNA here is from genome assembly GCA_964521145.1 of uncultured Methanosarcinales archaeon. Taxonomy (GTDB): domain Archaea; phylum Nanobdellota; class Nanobdellia; order Woesearchaeales; family GW2011-AR4; genus BS150m-G66. The sequence goes on from CAZFPU010000104.1 coordinate 6,302, forward strand.
AAAATAAGTAGCCTAATGCGGCTCTTGGTTGGTATCCCTTAGGAATTGTAAGGACAGTATCGCAATATTGCGGTAGTTCTCCTCCGCTCGTGATGCCAACGATCTTTGCTTTTTTTGCCTTTGCCTGCTGCACCGCAGATAAGGTTTCTTCAGTGTTTCCAGAATAAGATACCGCAAATACCAATGTTTCTTTATCTACATAGCCAGGAATAGAATAATCGCGAACAACATCGACAGGAACAGAGCTTGAAGCCATATACGCTTTAAGAAGATCACCACCAATAGCTGAACCACCCATTCCAATGACAAGGATTCGTTTCATCCCCGAAAAAGACATTCCTTTCGCAAGATCCATCGCGTTTCGGCATTGTATTGGAAAATTCTTGAGAACTCCAAGCATATTTTGGCTATCGAGTGGCATGTTGGATTTTTTATGATATGCTGGCTTATATAATTTACTATTAAGGAATTAAGAAAGTGTCAAGACTCGGTTCATTTCGTACCAATTACTGCATAATTATCCATACGAGAAAGATGTGAGGGGAGCATGTACACTTTCGACTTTAAATCTGCAGGAATTTTTTGTTCATGTTGAAAAGTCATGATAATCTGGCCTCCTCTCGAAAGCGCTCCCAAGGAAGCTTCATAAAACCGATTGCGCCATCCTTTGCTTGACATTGATTCGACCCAATCGGCATTATAGCACGTTATTGTCGATGGTTTTGGATTGCTGTTTCTGTGCGAATCCACAAAGTAAATTCCTTCCGCGACACCTAGCATGATACCGCTTGGCGATGCGATCCCAAAATCGCCGCAATCCACGCCCTTTACCTTACCGCCAAACATAGCGAGCGCGTCCACTGAAGACCCGAGATGACATCCAATATCCAGAATAAGACCATCTAGCTTTTTCCCACTCACAATGCCTTCTTCAATAAGATGTTTTAATCCATAATAACGAAGAGCGGTGCGATCGATCATCCAATCCGAACTGGACTTGAGATGTGCTGCTAGACGATCTTCCTTGTTTTTGTAGATAGTATTGGTTAGTGTCGCAAGGACGTCCCTATGATCGCCATATGCCTTATCCCATGCATGCCTGAATTTGGAAAGATCATATCTTTGGTTCATTTTCCAAGTGAACGACCATTATTTTATAATTTTTAGTATCGATTAGTGGTATTTCTAGACTGCAAAACGCTCTTACAATAACCTTTATAAACAAACTTCATTTCTGGCATGTTTGGAGATGTGGGCGTTTGCTTGCCTGAATCCAACCAGTATACCTGGCAGAAAAACAACGGAGGCTACAATGGGAATGTACAAATACATAAGGGATCTGCATAAGACTCCCAACCAGACGCTTGGAGATGTCTGGAAAGAACGATTGATCCAATGGAGAGAAGAGCCAGCGACAGTTCGGATAGAAAAACCAACACGAATCGACAGAGCGCGTTCTTTAGGATATAAGGC
>CAZFPU010000105.1:0-7613 GCA_964521145.1 uncultured Methanosarcinales archaeon
ATACCGCTTGTGTGCTGGAAGCCCCTTGCGTGCATGAATTGCAGCTATCATTACGATACAAGTGATTATTATCTGGCTGCCCATTTGAAGGCATTGATGTCATCCATAGAGTGGCATTCACTGAGCTTGCGTTGATATCCTGCCATCCGTTGAAATCAAATACCGTGGCGTTACAATGCACAATCGTTGTGTTGTGGGCAGTTAGGTCGATTTCGTTGGCAGGTGTGTCTAGGTTATCATCAATCTGGACAGAAGTTATGTTTGGGTCAGTATTGGTGACATTTACAATAGCAAGAACAGTCCTATTCGTAATGTTTGTTGCGCCGCTCACTTGCTGCGCCGTGAAGGTCAGGCTTGCAAATAGCGCGGCGATGAAGAGCATGCTTGCTAGGACTACCATGCCTTCTTCCAATCGTTTTTTTCGTATCTGTATTTTCATGGACGTTTTCACTTTCTATGCATTACTATGAACATTTCATTTATGTCAGTTCGACGTAAAAGTAATAGCCAGTAGAGCCGCTGAATCCAATAGCCCCACTTTCAGGAACGATCATCTGGAAGTCGTAGGTTTCATTAGTTCCAAGGAGTGTGTAGCCATTCGCATCCTGGTAGATGAAGCTTGCATAGACTAGATTGCCACTGCTCTTGTTCAAGGCGCCATCATAGAGCAGGATTTCAGTGAAATTGGCGTTATCACTGTCAGTGAATGTCTGTACCACGTCACGCTGTCGGGTTTGCGCCGAGAAGCATTCATTTTTTCCGACCCGTATGGAGCCAATGGTCATCGCTGAATGATTATATGTCGAAAAGGTTGCCGAAACATTGTCACTAGAACCCGTGTGGCTTAGGAATTTGTTCTCATTGTGCTCGGGCGTTCTGTTCGAGTTCACTCGTCCGGCAGATGCGTTGTAATAGCCATCGCCGATCCAGGTGCAGTTGATGCCCGTCCAGTTGATATTGAGCGCTCTTGATGCATATACTTCTCCAGAGACCGTGGTTAGGGTCCAGGCGAAGATGGTATTAGTGCTTGCGTCATCGAGCGTTAAAGTACCAGTCACGTTCCCAACGTATGCTTTCCAGCGGTTGTTCTGCTGTGTTCCAGTCAAGCCGATAGTGAATATGTAACCGCCTGGGCTTATGGTGCCATTGATTGTAGAGCTAACCAAGGTTCCAGGAGTGTTAACCGCAGTGGTATTGGAAAGAACGCTCACTGAAGGGCCAATAGGAATCGCATTCACCGCAACCAGAAAAAAACTTAATGCGACACTTAAGACAGTAATAAGAATAAGCGTATTCAGCCGTCCATGTTTTGTTATCGTTCTAAGCATGATATTCCCAATGATATTCTCACTTAGAACCAGCGGAAAATGATTTCAGTTCGTTGCGCATTCTTACTCTTTTCCACTAGCTCAGCACTTTCATTCTAAATTTACGATGGCCATTACTCTGATAATAAAAAAGGAAAAAGGAAATTCTGTTTATGTCAACTCGATATAGAACAGATATGTGGTCGTGGTCAGAGACTGTTGAGTATGACCATTCTCAAGGACCAGCATCTGGAAGTCAGAGGTGTTGCCTCCTCCCGGAGTGCTGTTTCCGCGATAGTCTACCGCATCTTCCTCGATAATTGAAGTAAAGATCAGAGAGTCATTGTCACTTAGGAGAATCTCATCCCATATGGCGCTTGGAGCGCTGTCAGCATAGGGGTGGGCCACAGAACAGTCATCGGTTGCGTCTATTGTCCTTCCAGCGACCACAATTGAACCAGTGAATGAACCAAGAAATGTCTCATTGAGGCCATCGAGGTCCGTCTGGTTGATCCCATAGCTAAGCTCGATTCGACTTGTGTTGACGCTAGAAACTGAACCATCGGGCCTTGTTAGAGGCAGTGTGAAATTACTTTCATTCTGGCCATAGCCTTCGTTTTGATCGGTATCAAGGCAGTAAACTGAAAGCCAGTTATCCACAGTGCCATTTGAAGCGAAGATCTCTCCCCTAGGATTTGCAACCTGCCAGTTATAGAATCGAAATCCTGCGCTATCATCCAAAACAATATCGCCGGTAACGTTGCCATAATAGCCTTGCCAGGCCTGAGTTATTCTCGTGCCAGAGACTTTAAGGCCAGTTACGTTCCCTGCCTGCGCAACGACAGCGACACCCGTTCTGTTTTCGGGGCCTCTTTGTGAAGAAGTTACGTTGATAGTATCAGGACCTTCAGGGGTTACCTGCTGCGCAAATATGAATGGAACCACTAATCCCATCAATATCAATGAGAGTACTACGTATGCAAACATTCCTCTTTCGTTCATCACTAACACCTCGATACAAGCTATTTTTCAGCTGAGCACTTTCGTTCCCGCTGGGTCTAGGAATCAAATTCCCATATTGATACACGTTTTTACACTTTGGTATACAAAAAGATATACTGATATATAAATGTTTGGTTTTAGTGATATTTTAAGAAAAACCAATTTGATCAAAAAAAACGGGTTTTATCGACGATAAAAAGAAATGGAAAAAGTCTTTGTCATTGGGTCTTAGTTGCGGCAGAGAAAGGGTAAAATATAGCAAAATCTCTGCAAAATACCTAAGATAGTCGGTATGTTTCACGGTGCGGGCGTTTAGCATCTTGCCGCCAGCGTATCTACGCTGGCAAAAAAGGGCACTCGCTGCGCTCGACCCCAGAGCACTATCACTCGCGATGCCGGAGCGTTATGAACGAGAGCGCAGGCATCGCACTAAATATTGCCGAAGGCATCATTATTTTCTGCAACAACATTATTATTTCACAAGACTCGACCTGAGGATGCTAAACGCCCTTATTGTGATGTCATTATTTTATTCGAAAGTATACTAAACTATGTAGAAAAAGAAATTGACTATAGATAAACATCCAGAACATCTGCCATCTCTTTTCTTGTCCGTGCCTGTGCCATCTTCTGGGCAAGCTCTGGGTGTTTTAGCACATCTTGTATCCATGTAGAGAAATCATTTTTCTTTGTGCTTACGTGCTTTTCATATAATTGCTCATCCATTGTCTTCAATGCATCGGAAAGCTGTTGCACGCTTTTGATGACAACGCCATTTGCCAAATAGAAATAACTCTTAGGAGGCACTTGATGCTTGTACTCATGCTGTTTTTGCTCGAGCAGTATCGGCTCTGATTCCAGGGCTGCGATCATCTCTTCTCGTGTTGCACATTTATCAATTTTCTCGGCAAGCTTCTTATTCTTGATGGCTTCAGTGATCCAGTCAGCGAAATCATTTCGATCATGAGTTACATGATGCTTGTACGTATCTTCATCGATTATCTCCAGAGCATCGAGCAGATCATGGATATTTTTTAGGATAAGGTCATTATTCATGTGAAAATAGTGCTCAGGGCTTACGTTCTTGAACATGCCTAACTCGTTGTTGAGTTTTTTCAATTCCTCGACCTTTGCCTGGATCTCGCGCTCTCGATCATGTAAGAATTTAAGGTCTTCTTGCAGCGCCATTTTCTGGATATGCCATTTCTGCTCAATGATCCTAAGCTCCTCAAGCTTTTTTTGCATCTCGATCTCAAGTCGCTGTTCAGATTGTAAGGGGGTTCCCTGTTTTATCGTGCCTTTTCGCATCTCATAGTAGCTTGACATACGAGCGAACAGATCGCCTGAAAGGAGTTTTTCCTTTGATCCATCTTTTGATCGGATGTGGGTTAGAACACTTCCAAAGAAGCCAGCCTCTTCCTCAGTGATTGAAGGCCTAAGCGAAGATTGGATTGGTTTTTCAATGGAAGCGGTAAGCTTTGGAGGGATTTCCTGCATTGATTCCTGCTTTGCTGCTTTTGCTTTCCTGATCGCTTCAGGAAGTTCGTGCGCAGGCTCTGGCGTTTCTTCTTTTGGCTCATCCTCATGCTTTATCGTGCTGAGTACTTCTTCATGCTCATCAAGATCCAAAGAAGGAAGCTCATCGGGCATTTCAGCTGGCTCAGAAAAAATCGCTCTCGGCTCTGGCCTTGGAGCGGGAGTGTCTTGCTTTGCTGGGGCAGGGGCTTGCGACTCTTGGACAAGCATATCTTCAGCGAGCGGTGGAAGCTCATCTGGAATGTCATCGGCAGCAGGAGCGCTCTCCTTTCTACCAAGAAGTCCCGAAATTAGTTTTTTAACCATCCACCCTCTTTTTTAATGAAAACAATGTGCATTGCAATACTATTATTCAAAAATGCCCTGCAATTTTGTAGCGTTATATATTGCAAATAGCCTTACTGTGTCCTAAATGCTATACTGTTATCTGACTTGGGCACTTTGTTTGAAGTGTTTTTAAATACTTTTGTTAGTATTGGGGAGTAAAAATTGGTGAATATTTTAAATACCCCTCAGACTTTCTTGCCCTATGAATGACCTAAGAGCGCCATCTGCTGGCTTTGCTATATTGTACGAGCGCATGGCTGTGCAGCCTGCTATCGAGCAACATGGATATCCAAGGGCTTCAGTATTCTGTGTCCAATTTTCCAGCGTACCAACGCTTGAAGGCGCAATAAAAGATACCATGGAGCTCCCACCACCTCTCTCACCATACCAGCAGGCAATAAAGGCATACAAAGAACTGCCAAGCGCAACAAATTTGAAAGCGTATGAAGCTAGACTGTTCGCATTGTATGAACCAGCATCCGCTGCTGTGGGAGTAATGTTGTGTTTCACGAAAACAGATGCAGATCGACTCATTGCACAAGAAGGATTCGAAACGCCAGATCTAGACGATTACATGTAAGATATGTAGTAGAGCCGTCATTCAATATGTTGATTTCTTCTTAAGTTAGAAAAAAAAAGGGCGCGTGCGACCCCCGTTAAGGAATCACACGCGCAAATGTGTGGTGGAGAGCGCTACGTTAATTCTTGATACAAACTGATCGAATCAGCCAAATTGGGCTTGAGATAACGCTTGAGCGCCGCGGGCACTTTGAGCTCATAGTCATAGACCCCATACGAGCCCTGCTGACGCACATTGACATTGGTAATGAACAAGACATCCTGGCTTCCATTGAACTCGCCAGGATTTGCATCAGAAGTGTCCCAGATGATACCAGTCACAAAGTTAGTTGAATTCGTACTATTGATGATCGAGACATTTTCTATGATCGAATTAAGAATTGAGAAATTGCGCCAGTTCCTGCTGTGCTCCCCAATTGTAAAGCTATCATTAAGCGAGTCAGTAAGATTTGTCGTATTGAGCGCGTTATCAAGTTGCGCAAAGTCATCAAAGGTGACATTATTGCTCAGATTGAGGCCAAGCGCCTTAAGGCTTGAAAAATCGATCATGCTATCAGAATCAGCAGCGTAGAGGTTTGCAGAGAAATTCGATGCGTTGAGCCATTGATAGACCCCAAGCACATTTGAATTATCCAAAAATAGATTTGCCGTGACACTGCCATAGAACAGATTGTAGGCGGCAACAAAGATCGTCTTGTTTGCGCCATTGTTTGTCTCATTAGGCTCTATGATCGAGCCATTCGTCTCTATGATCGGATCGATATGCACATGTATCCTATTCGCCCCAAGCCTTGTGTAATATGAAGCATTCAATACGGTGTAATTGCCAACAGAAATGTTTATCGATAGGTTAGTGCCTATCTGTATCTCTCCAAATTCCGAATCATTAACAAAGAAATAGACAGTTACATTGGTCGCGTTGTATCTTCCCTGATTGGTAATATTTGCAAAAATCGTGATGTTGTTTTTCTCCACAAAGACAGAGGAATCAAAAAATAGATCAGAGGTGTTGATCTTCAGATCAGGATCTGTAATATTTAGGAAGAGATAACCTCCGTTGCCATAATTGGTTGCGTTGTCTGAGCAGTTGATATTCCAGCTATAATCAAATCCTTGCAGGAAATAGGTGAAATTGTTAGTGGTGTTTTTTATTATCGAATGATTGGTTTGCACGATGCTCCCATTGATTAGCAGCGAGCAGTTCGCTATTGGGATCACATCACTGACATTGTATTTGAAAAAAATAGTGTTGTTTGGTGTCTGGGTGTTGTTTTGAGGCGAGATCAAGGTAACATTGGGCACGATGGTATCGAGATGGAAATGGTAATGGATTGACGTTGCATTGTTTCTTAAGAATCCGCTATCGTAACAGGTAACCGACCAGTTATAGTATCCATCGTTGGTATTGTTTATAGTGAAATTATTTAACACCGAGATATCAATTCCCTGAGCTGTCTGGTTGAATCGGTCATTAAGATTGAGCGAGCAATTGAAAATGCCTGTGCCATCGCTCACATTATAAGTCAAGGTTATGTTTTTTGTGTTGGTAAATGAGTTGTTCAAAGGTGTCTTGAGTTCTATCACGGGTTGTGTCGTATCAAGAATGGAGATATTGAACGTCTGCCTATTCACGTTCTCTAGGATGATGTTATCAGAGCCGCAATACGCATACACCGTTACGCTTAGATTCTGCTCTCGCTGTGCGCTTATGTTCCATGTTGTTTTGGTTGAATTTCCAATGCCATAGGTTCCCAAGATGTTGGTTGCATTCTGATCTTCTGTAACTGAGATCATCGATTTTGAAAATGAAATGGTTGCGTTGCATTCAGTACCCATGGCTCCTAGAATCGTAATGTTGGCCGTAAGGTTGAATGGGCTGCTCGTGTTTCTAAGGGAGTTATTGAGTGGAATCAAGATCGTGACATTAGCTTCGCTTGCCCTCGATCTGTTCAACACGACGTCTATTGTGGTGGTTGATGAAAGCAGCGTCGTATTCGATTGCCCAAAATGAGTGGAATTCCATACGCTAACAATGGTCAGATCACCATCATTTCCGCTAATGACTGCAGAATATGTTCCTTTCAGTGGAGGAGGACCTGGATTTATGGTTTTGGTGAAAACAAGATTTCCATTGGTCGTATCGTTTATCTTGACCGTGAGCGGGGGAACGCCTACCGTTTTTGAATTGTCAGTATAGACTCTTCCCTGGATGTTGTGAGGGGATGGGAGCTGGGCATCGATTAGGGGAGCATTCAATAAAACAAAAAGTAATGCGCACGAAAAAAATAATGATATGATAAGATTATGTCTTATTGGTTCTTTTTTTGATTGAATGATATCTCTTTGTGTACGCATTTTAATTAAGCTCCACATAATATGTTACCGCTGCGCTGTCTGGTCCAAGATATCGTTTCAATCGGGCGGGGACACGTATCTCGAAGTCATAGTAGCCATACGCGCCCTGCTGAGTCCTGTTCGTTTGTGTGATGAAGATCACATCTTCTGATCCGTTGAATTGACCGCTTCCAGACCCCGGCCTATCATCGCTTTTATCCCAGAGGATTCCCGTCGTGAAACTAGAGACATTAGTGCTATTTGCTATCGATACGTTTTGAATGAGCGTTGAGAAGAGTATGTAGCTCCCCAGGTTTTTTGGAATGTCATTGAAGGTGAACGTCCTGTTGATCGAGTCGGTAAAGTTAGAGGTGTTCATCACCCTATCGAGTTCAACGAAGTCATTGCTCGCGTTGCCCCCGCTCACATTCCTTCCAAGCGCGCTTACATTGAGCCAGTTCACTGAGCTATCTGCATCAGCAACAAAGATGTTTGCGGATGTTGCTATCGAGGTATCCCACGCATACG
>CAZFPU010000106.1:0-7396 GCA_964521145.1 uncultured Methanosarcinales archaeon
ACGACGCTGACGATGGCTCCGGTGTACAAATGGACATGTTCATCTCAGGAACTGATTTTTATGACAGCAGCTCCTCAGGCGCAGCATGCCCAGACACCAACCAACTAATCCTTGGTAATGGAGACAGCCACTGTGATGTTAGCAACGCATTCGGCGGATCTGACTCAGACAACGACCCATTCTGTTATTTCGCAACCCATGGTGCGTATGACAGCTTTGACGACGCAAGAAACGACGCTGAAGGCTATGTTGGTATCAACTACGGTATCGGCTTCAATGATCCAAATCCATTCTACGGAGCTGGTAACGGCGACGGAAGAGGGTATGAAATCTTGCAAGGATTGCAAGTTGGACCATATTTCCCAGGCAACGTTGTTGTTCCAGGCAGTGAAATTGCAGTTACCTTTAGACTTGCTCTTCCAGAGCCATGCAATGGAGACTTTGACTCCGGCAGCATCTTCTTCTGGGGAGAAGCTATCTAAGGTTTTTGCGATTGGGCAGCAATGCCCGATTTTTTAATTTTTTTAATTTGTTTAACAGAGAAAGAAAGTAGCGAATCAGAAAAATGTAGGCAGTCGATCTGAGATTTAGGATCAAATAAATTCAGGCACTTCACAATCATGCAAAATAATCCAGGTCCATTTCAAGACCAGCCTTAAGCATTCAATAAAAAAAGGCCAATTCGAAAAACCAGCTCAAAAATCAAAAAAAAAAGAAATCGATTCAAAAAAAACAAAATTTCAGAGGGATAGTCAAATGATAACAATGAATACCAAAAAATTAGCGGGACTTACTGTCCTTATGTTTGCATTCAGCCTACTTATCGCATCAAGCGCGCAGGCAGTCTTCATGGCATGCTTTCATGAAGGAGCATTCATCGATTTTTGCAATCCTAATATTGAGGATAGAACCGTGGGGGTAACTACCCTTATGATCTGCATGAGTGATTGGGTGGAAGAAAGCAGCTGTTATGTCCACGCATCGCCAAACGCATGCAACGCTCTTCCTCCAAATCCAAATGGACAATGCAGCGACGGCCAAGGAGGCAATGGAACCATAGATATCAAGGCACCCACCTTCACTCTTAACAATCCAAAAGCTGACAACAACTCCATTTTCAAATCAGCAACTGTTCTCGTTGACTACAATCTAAATGAGGAATCAGATACCTACTACATGGATCTGCTTGATGATAATCCAAAGTTTAGGCGCATCTGCCAAAGCTGCAACTCTGGTAACCACAAGAAGAACATACGCTTCAATGAGGGCCTAAACAAGATCCGATTCAAGTCAGTCGATAATGTAGGAAACACCGCATACAACGACACCGAATTTTTCATAGACAGCAAGGCTCCGAAAGTCACCAAGAACGAGCCAAAGACCGGCTTTGCCGATGGCACTTTCGACGCTGAATATTCTGAAGAGAATCCTATCACGCTTGAGCTAAGGTATGGCGATGCCGCACCCTATAGGACGCATCTAGTCGATCTGGACAGCTGCTCGCCTTCCACCAATGGAAGGATGGCATGCACAACCAATGTGGACCTTTCAGATTTCAACAACATGAACATCAAGTACTGGTTCAATATAACTGATATCGCAGGGTCATGGTTTGCAACCAACCAAGTAACGCTTGGTGTTGATACCAGTGCTCCTATCATAAACAATATCGATCATGAAGAGGATGGAAAATCCGTCATGTTCGAGCTAGACATAACAGAAACAAACTTTGCTTCTGTCATGTATATCGATACCGAAGATGAAGACAGCAAGTGGAAGTCACTGTGCTCAAAGCTAACCGCAGGCATATGCAGCGGAAAAGCGACGCTAAACGATGGCCACCACACGATCCTATTCAATGTGACTGACAAGGCAGGCAATCACGCCTCTCAAAACGTCTCGTTTTATACCGATAGCCAGGTTCCAAAGATAAAGAAGACCGATCCAAAATCAGGATTTACCAACGGCGCATTCGACGCGCAGATCGTTGAGGCAAACCCAACGTCGATCTATCTCAATTTCGGAAACCAAGGCCAGGGATTTGGAAGCGCGCTTGTCGATTCTGAGACAGAATGCTCTGAAGACAGAGGCACGCTTATGTGCAGCAAAGATGTCGATCTTTCGATCTACAATGGCCAGCTCATAACGTACTGGTTCAACGTAACCGATATCTTAGATCAGAAAACATCATCAAAGCCGGTTTCATTGAGCGTTGACACTGTTTTCCCACTGATAAATGACCTTGATGCCCTGATCGATGGGAATAAAGTAACATTTGTCGTGAACGTCGCTGAGATCAATCTTGATCTGGTCGAGTACATGGATACCAGCTCAAGCAGCCCAAAATTCAGAAGCTTGTGCACCAAGCTAACTAACGGGATCTGCCAAAAGACCATTTCATTCCAGGATGGCCATCACGATATCACGATACAAGTCTCTGACAAGGCAGGTAATGCCATAGGCCAGGGCGTATCGTTTGACTTAGTGTAGAAGTTTGAAATAGCGCATAAAAAAGAAATACCGATGATAGAAGCTGCCAGCGTCCTTAAGGGCGAGCGATTTTAGAAATAATGGCGAATTGACAGGGGGACGTCCCTTACGGGGATGTCAATCTTCAATGGAAACATTGGATCGCGAGCTGGACGCTGGCAGCTTCGGAAAATTCAGATTGACAAAAGGGACTGGTAGTAGAAAACAAACAAAGAACGATAGAACATTTTGGGGGATACAAATGAAAAATTACATAGTGTTGATGGCTTGTTTGGCGCTACTAGTTCCTATGGCTTTTGCAGTCAATGTGGGAAGTGGTGTCGGAGTAGATATTGAGACAGAGGATTTCATTCCAGAGATCTGGATGTGTGATGGAAGAGTTGTTTTAGATGATGCTACCGAACCAGGCAGAATTTCAGACGATGGCGAAGAGCTAATTGAGAGAATTGAGAATTACGCTTTCGAAGGCGAGCAGATCCAATGGAACGTGCTCGTCATGGACAAGAACGGCGCTCAGAAGATAAATGATGTCTTCGTATCAATTGGCGATGAAAGGACAGCACGAAGATGGGTATCGTTCAAATACAATGATACTGCATGCATGAACAGCTGCCAAAATACATTCAACCAATGCTCGAACTCATGCATTTTCTTCAATGCGACAATTGGACAAAATCAAACCAATCAAAGCTGCCAAAACAGCTGCAATAACGCAATGCCGGTGTGTCAGCATACCTGTGAAAGGACTGGACAAAAGCTATTACAAAATGATATCGAAGCGAATTGCGTTGAGAGTGATTTTGCTCCGCGAGAAGCTATTGCGATAGACAGCTTCCTTGATCCAACCTGCAACGCTCGAATCCTTGAAGAGGAATTGACTGAATTCGATCCAGCTACCATGAAGTATTTCCAGTGCACCCTGACAGTGGAAACTCCATTGTCAATGTATGGCGAATACTGGATAACTATTGAGGTTGAAGACCTTGATGGCCAATACAATTACGCTGATGAAGTAGAATACTGGTTCCTAAACCCTATTGTTGCCCTATCAATTGATGGAAGCATCGAATTTAGCAACATCAGGCCAGGAACGCATTCGTATTCAGACACGCTATTGATCCAAAACGATGCTGACGATGGTTCAGGCGTTCTGCTAGACATGTTCATATCGGGAACTGACTTTTATGACTCAGACAGCTCAGGAGCTGCGTGCCCAGATACGAACCAATTGCGATTAGGAGACGGAGATTCTCATTGCCTAACCTATGGTGCACATGATTATGGGGCGCAAAACACAGAAGATCCATTCTGTTATTTCGCAACCCATGGCGCCTATGACACTTTGGACGATAGCAGACGAGACGCTGAAGGCTATGTTGGTATCAACTACGGTATTGGCTTTAACGATCCAAATCCGTTCTATGGAACATTCAATGGCGATGGAGACGGATATGAGCTTATCCAGTCAAATACGCAAGTTGGACCGTATTTCCTATCCAACTATTTGACTCCGGGAGCAGAAATCGCAGTTACCTTCAGATTGAACTTACCAGAACCATGCAATGGAGACTTTGACTCCGGCAGCATCTTCTTCTGGGGAGAGGCAATTTAATTTTTTTTATTTTATTTTTTTAAGTTTTATTTTTGTTTTATTTTAGTTTAGGAAAAAGGAAGGCAAGAAAAAGGGAGCGGGTGCAAAATGGCGCTGCCAAATCAGGGCAAAGAGATTTGCAACCACGATATCGCAGAAGAGAAATTGATTCATTCATATTCAAAAAAAGAGTTTGGGGCATATAAAAGGATTAATACAAAAGCGACTAGCCAAACTGACCATGGAGGTCATGTTATTTCATTCATTGGCTGGTTCTAATGTTATCTATTTTGATGCTCTGATTCAAAGAGAGGATAGGATCGTACAAAAATCCATAGGGGGAAATCAAGATGTTAGGTTATAATAATAATGCAGGCGTTTCAAATTACTCAGTAGGTTCATATCAAAGAGATTCAGGAATTCTTGGAAGAGTCGCAACAGGTTTTGGACTTGGTGCTGCAGGCCTTGTTGGCTTGCTTTTAGTAGGATCAACTTCTGCTCATGCTGACTGGAGAAAAGATGTTTTTGGAGATAGAAGCCCGGGATATGAACGGCCTGCTCGAGTGAATGCTCCAGGAACAACAGCTTCAAAAACGCAATACGTCAAGCCCGCGAAGGTAAAGGCAGTTTCTGCTAAACGTGATTACAACGCACCACAACAAGTAAGCAATTCTGATTACAAAGCACCGGCTGCAGCGACCATCGAGAAGCAAGTTCAATATCAAACCACTGATGGGATGCTTAAGAAAAAAGCTGCGGGAACGGCTTCTAGATCCAATGGTTCATGCAGTTATCTTATGGTGGGAATGACTCATCGAGGAGATAGATTTCGATTCAAGCGAATCTTATATCCTGCCTCTGGAGCGACCAAACAAGGACTTGACAGAGTGTTTGGAAGACAAGGGAGATGGGATCGCCATAGCTATGGATTTGAGAGCATCGTCAATGGATTACAAGGGCACAATAGTCCGCTGGCCTACACCGATTCAAGAAATCCGATCGTTGGAGAGTTCAAGGCACTGGGCAAGCGGCAAGGATATGAAAATGCATATTACAAATATCGAACTTTGGTTAGGGAAGCCAATATTATCCGCGGAAAAATAGATTCTGAATTCGGCATCAGCGAGCTCACCTACGGGACATATCCATGCCTAGGTCCTGTGAAGACTTCAGGGAGAACAATCTCAATTTCTGGTGATAATATGGGCATCGGCATGCGACCAGCAGATTCGCCAAGTCCTTTTGGATCCGGTGACTTCATCGTCCATATGCCAAAAGAAATGTACAAGGCCGCACGAGGACATCGGGGAAAGATGATGGAAGCAGTGGTTAGAATGCACCAAACTCCAGATCGCGTACAACGCAGATTGTTTAACGATGGGATGTCGAATGGAACATACATGCCGGGAAGGCCAGATGGAATATTCCCTGCACATTTTGAGCGACTGCAGACCCAGGGATTTAGGGCTGAATTTTCAATTGGTCGCGGCGGTAATTTCGAGGTCAACTGGAATAACAATTAGATATTAACGAACCATTTAGCGCAACATAGGGGAACAAAACAATGCAATCTACATCAAAGACACCAAATCCATTCAGTATGCACGCACTTAGAACGCTATTACTCATCGTGCTCGCATTCAGCGCATTTGGCGCTACTACTCTTGCCGATGGCGGTGGCGATGGTGGCGGAGATGGCGGTGGCGATGGTGGCAGTCCTTGTTGCGATGTAACTCCATTCTGTGGTGACGCTATCGTGAACCAATTCTGGGAACAGTGTGATGATGGCAATACCAATCCTTTCGATTCATGCAACCAATGCGCTCTGACTTTCTGCGGTGATGCAAAAATCCAATATCCGAATGGGTATGGAACCTATGAGATCTGCGATGATGGGAATACAAACAGCGGTGATGGGTGCTCAAGCTCATGCCAGAGGGAATTCTGCGGCGATGCAATTACCCAACCAGGCCTTGGTGAGCAATGCGATGATGGGAATTCAAACAATAATGATTTTTGCCGAAATGACTGCAGGATAAATGTCTGCGGTGATGGCATTCGAAATCCAGCAACCGAGCAATGTGATGATGGGAATACAAACCATTACGACACATGCAACAATTTCTGTCAGCTTACATACTGTGGCAATGGCATTCAGGAAAGCCCAAACAGCAACGGCCAATATGAGCAGTGCGATGATGGCAATCAGAATAACAATGACGCATGCAAGAACAACTGCGTTCCAAACATCTGCGGGGATGGATACAAGAATCCGAGTACCGAACAATGCGATGATGGCAACCTCAACAATAATGATGGCTGCAACGCGCAGTGCATGCTTGAGTTCTGCGGTGATGGTATAAAGCAACCTAATGAACAATGTGATGATGGTAATCAAAATAACAATGATGCATGTCGAACAGACTGCGTACTCAATTTCTGCGGTGATGGATACAGGAATCCAGCAACCGAGCAATGTGATGATGGCAATACCAATAATAATGATGGATGCTCGAATATCTGTAAGCTTGAAGTTTGTGGTGATGGTGTAAAGCAGGCGAATGAACAGTGTGATGATGGTAACACTAACAATAATGATGGATGCTCAAATATCTGCAAACTTGAAATTTGTGGTGATGGAGTAAAGCAAGCAAATGAAGAGTGCGATGATGGGAACCTTGTCAATAATGATGGGTGCTCAAATGTCTGCAAGAATGAAAAGTGCGGGGATGGAATAAAGCAAACAAGCGAAGAATGCGATGATGGGAATACTAATAATGCCGACCAATGCAACAACTATTGCATTATGACGTGGTGCGGTGATCAAATTATTCAAAATCCTAATGGCGATGGCCAATACGAACAGTGTGATGATGGGAATACCAATAACAATGATGGATGCTCAAATATCTGTAAGAATGAATTCTGCGGTGATGGGATAAAGCAATCCAGCGAACAGTGCGATGATGGGAACAATCTTGATGGCGATGGCTGTTCAGCTATCTGCAAGATCCAGGAATGCATACGAGACAGCGACTGCGAAGACAACCTCTTCTGCAACGGCGAAGAATACTGCGATATGGACACCTATACTTGTGAATCAGAAGGTCCTGTGGTGTGCAACGATGGATTGTACTGCAATGGGCTTGAAGTGTGCAATGAGCAATATGACCGATGTGACCAGGGAACTGCGGTTGCCTGCAGCGATGGATTATTCTGCAACGGCATTGAAGTGTGCAATGAGCAGACTGATTCGTGCAAGCCAGGAATCGTGGTTGATTGCTCCGCAAACAACATAACTGGCATCAATAATTG
>CAZFPU010000107.1:0-1877 GCA_964521145.1 uncultured Methanosarcinales archaeon
TTTCTACCGCATCTGATGGTATACCGACTCCTGTGTCTGAGATAGTTATCTCAAAGTCCCTCTGAACCTCTCGGCGGCAAGCACTTTTTTTACTGCGAGGATTGCGGCCCCTTTTCTTAACGATGTATTGTAATCCTTGCTGCTAATCATGACCTCTTTGGTCGCATTGATCATCTGCTCTTCGAGCTTCTTATAGACCTCATCCTCGCCCCAGTAATAATTCATATTGTTCTGCACCCATTCAAAATAGGAAACAGCGACGCCGCCGGCATTTGCCAGAATATCGGGGATAACAATCGTCTTTTTTCCCTCCAGGATAAAATTCGCTTCTACTGTCAGGGGATGGTTTGCAAGCTCAAGAATTATTGGGGCTTTGATCTTTTTTGCGTTGTCTTTATGGATGGCATCTTCTAGGGCTGCTGGGATCAACACATCACATGCAAGCTCCAAAAGCTCATCATTGGATATTTTTTTTGCGCCAGGGTAGTTTTCGAGTGATCCGTTTTCCTTCTTATGGGCGATCATCTTTTTGGCATCAAGCCCCGCATCATTGAAGATGCCGGTTTTGGAATCAGAGACGGCTAGTATCGTGTACCCTTGTTTTTGCAGAAGATCGCAGGCGTGCATGCCCACATTTCCAAATCCCTGGATGACCACTTTTGTGCCGCTGGGCTTTTTTCCTTCGCTTGCAAGGATCTCTTTTAGGACAAAAGTTCCTCCAAGCGATGTTGCCACCTCTCTAAGCTTGCTGCCACCGAGCTCCAAAGGCTTTCCGGTTATGACTGAGGGATTGTGTGAACCGCTGATTCGCTCATATTCATCAAGCATCCATGCCATTATCTTGGCATTGGTGTTTACATCAGGAGCAGGAATGTCTGTTTTTGGACCTATGAATCGGTATGCTTCCCCAACATATGCCCTGCTCACCCTTTCAAGCTCCCCCTCTGAAAGTTCCTTTGGATCAAGCATAATCCCGCCTTTCGCGCCGCCAAAAGGCAAATTGACAACAGCGCATTTGAGCGTCATGAGAAACGCGAGCACCTTGACCTCTTCAAGATCGACCCGCGGATGGTAGCGTATCCCTCCTTTCGTTGGACCTCTTGCGTCATTGAATTGGATCCTATAGCCTGAAAATATCCTTGTTTTCCCATCGTCCATTATTATTGGGAATGAGAAGGTAAACGATCGTTTTGGGATGGTTAGGATATCTATCTCCTGCTGGTTCAGCTTCAGCAGCGATGCCACCGCATCGAGCATATTGTTGCATTCGATGCATACGTGTGTGTTTTGGTTGGACATTTTGAAGGTTTTTTGAATGGTGGTTTCTTTTGTTGAATGCATTTTACTTGTCAAAGGCGAGGATATTTTGCCCGCACCAGTGCGTGCAGGTTCTTATCAATTGGTATCTTAGTGCAAGGTTAGTTTTTTAGATTATTATATTTTCTGGTGGTGAATCCAATAGATAAAAAAATCTACAAAAGAAAAAACTTACGCTTTTTCAAGCGCTTTATCGATTGCGCCCTTATCAAAGCCAACAATTATTGTTCCATTGACGTCAAGGACCGGAACGCCCATCTGGCCCGATTTCTCTATCATCTCTTCAGCGGCCTTCCTATCAGCGCCTACGTCGATATCCTTGAATGCGACTCCTTTTTCCTTAAGATAACCCTTTACCTTCACGCACCAAGGGCATGTTTTTGTGCTGTATACTGTAACGCTCATAGGTTTAACCTCCTATCGGATTACCGAAATATCTGAGTTTAAAAATTTTGTGCAAGTAAAGCTTTGTGGAAAATTCTCGCTTCGCTCGGGTTAGCATCTTCGAATTGTTAGCTTTGTCTCTTTAATGAGGCTGCCTCCCCGTAAGGGACAACCCC
>CAZFPU010000107.1:1887-3704 GCA_964521145.1 uncultured Methanosarcinales archaeon
AACCCCCGGCGACGCCTTCTTTGTTGGTATCTATGACAATTCGACCTGATGATGCTAACCTTCATTTTCCACAAAGCCAGCATATCTACAACTTCTTAGAATACACGACAGTCTTCCCATACTTTTCATATCGCAATTCCTTCATCAGCTGATGCATGGGCTTATTCCAGTCATACACGACAAGGATAAGTCGCTTATTCTTTTGCTTTTTTGATTCTTCCCTGATTCGTTTAAGTAATGCGGTTGCAACGCCTCTCTTGCGATATGTTTTCTTGACAACGATGTTATTGAGAAATGCATATTGCGCAGTATTTTCGAATTCAGCATTAAGGCCGCCAATTATCTCTTGCTCGTGCTCCGCCACAAGGACGATCCTATTTTTTTTATTTAGAAACGCCTCAAAATAATTGCTTCTGTACTGCTGGCCCGCAAAATCCCTCAGCTGCGGCAGGTTGCTGTATAGCTTAATGAGAGCAGGGACATCTTTTTTGGTTGCTTTTCGAATTTGCATGAAATCGAGATAGTTTGAATCTATAAAAAGGCTTGTTTTAATTTGCAGCCTTCCCGCGGAGTTAAAGGGACTTTAATAAATCCGAAATGTTTGGTCAAGCCATGGCACTTGGCCTTGTCCCGATACTTGCTGGAATTGCATTAAGCATCATCACTGTATTCGCTGATTCTCTTATCAAGCAGGCATCGCTACAGGCTTCATTTTCGGGCTGGAAGCTGTTGATACTCGGAGTTGTTATTTATGGGCTTACTGGCTTTGGCTGGTTTTTTGTAATGCGTAAGCTCAAACTATCTACCATTGGGGCCCTCTACGCCGTCAGCGTTGTTGTTTTTTTAAGTTTAGTTAGTGTGTTCTATTTCAAGGAAAAGATCTCGGGGATGGAGATTTTTGGGATAGTGTTGGCAATAACCTCGCTGTTTATTCTTGCGCGATTTGCTTAGTTTGTATAGCAAAAGCCTTTTAAAATCCGGCACGCTTGATTTGCTTATGAAAAAACTGATTTTTGGTACCGCAGGAATCCCCCTCTCATCTAAAGGCCCAACAGAAAAGGGCATTGCGCAGGTAAGAAATCTTGGATTGGATGCCATGGAAATGGAGTTTGTGCATTCTATCAATATCTCGCCAGAAAAAGCACCCCTTGTCAAAAAAGCTGCGCAGGAGCACAATATCACCTTAACATGCCATGCCCCTTATTTCATAAACCTCAATTCCTTGGAAAAAACAAAACTGTATGCGTCGAAGTACAGGATCTTGCAAAGCGCAAATATCCTCAACATGTGCGGTGGCTGGAGTGTCTGCTTTCACCCCGGGTTCTATCAAAAAAGCACCAAAGAAGAAGCGTTCGCGCGGGTGGGAAAAGCAATTGAAGATATCAGCAAAGAGATGAACAAAAGCGGCAATGACGTTTGGATCCGTATGGAAACGACTGGAAAAGAAACGCAGTTTGGCAACATTGATGAGATCCTAGAGATCAGCTCTCAATTCGACAATGTAATGCCCTGCATCGATTTTGCGCATCTGCATGCACGAACCAATGGAAAATACAATACCAATAAGGAATTCCAAGAGATCCTTGAAAAAGTGGAAAAAAAACTAGGAAAGAAGGGACTTGAGAACATGCACATACATCTTACCGGCATAGCTTATAGCGAGAAAGGGGAAAAAAATCATCTCAACCTTAAGGATTCTGACATGAATTACAAGGATCTGCTTAGGACGCTTAAGGATTTCAAGGCTGCTGGCGTCGTTATTTCTGAGAGCCCCAATGTTGAGACGGATGCGTCGATGTGCCAGAAAGAATTTGAGA
>CAZFPU010000107.1:3804-7361 GCA_964521145.1 uncultured Methanosarcinales archaeon
CCATCCCTTCATCACTCACAAGCTCAATATAATCCTTCTCAACTCGCCACAAGCCTTCAAAATGAACCGTATCCTTGGGGACAATCTTAGGCAATGAGAAATTGATGAGTGTTCCAGCGCCAAGATTCTTTGGATAAGCGACATTTCCTCTCACAAAATCAGATCCCAGATAGATCTCAGGAGTCTCTACCTTACTTTGATCGACCTCAGTTGTTACTTGTGGAGATATGATCGGGGGCGCAACGTACTGTGTTTTCATGCGCTCGCTTCTCTCTTTGAGCAGCTCCTGTACCTTCTTCTCAGTTTCTTCGTAGCCTCCTTCCCCGATATGATCATACACGATGAAACCATCAATGTCCACCAAATATTTTCTTGGCCAGAATCTATTCTTGTAAGCTCTGAAGGTTTTATGATCGTTGTCTTGGACAATCGGATACTGCAAGATATATTTTTTTGCGGCCCCTTCCACATTGACACGCTCTTTTTCAAAATCGAATTCAGGAGAGTGCACGCCGATGATAACAAGGCCATCATCTGCGTACTTTTCATGCCACATGCGCAAATAAGGCATGGTGCGGATGCAGTTGATGCACGAATATGTCCAAAAATCCACAAGCACCACTTTTCCCTTCAATTTTTCAATAGATATCGAAGAATCAGTATTGATGTAACCAGCGATGCCGGTTAACTCGGGAGCCAGGTCGTATTGCTTGCTTTTTTGCGCAACTGCCTGCTCATCTTTTAAGTATTCTGATCGTATTAATTCTGTATTTTGATTGTTGTTTTGGTTATTATTGTTTTGAATATTGTTATTTGCGTTATTGTTTTGGTTTGTTGGGTCGTTTTGGTTTGTAATCGTTTCATTTTCAATAGGATTCTTGATTGGATCACTATCAGTTTGGTTCAAGAAACTGGGATTTTTAAGAAGAACAATGGCAACGACTATAGCAATCGCGACCACTCCCAAAATAACGTATCGTTGCTTATTGTTTAGTACCATCTTGTTCTTTTTTGCTTCCATTCAGGGTAGTTGATGCTAAATAGGATAGGAATGCGGGAATTAACGGAAGGACACAGGGGCTTAAAAATGATGCCAGGCCTGCAATGAATGAAACGCCAATATTGAGCTTTGAGCCCCATGTGCTTCCTTCCCCTCCGAAATTGGTTATGATGTCAGTCAAAAAGGGTATATTGGCAACCCTGCTGAGGTTATTGGTGAACACCAAAACACCTAACGCGATAAGGAATACTCCAAAGACAATATTGAGGTATTTCAGCCAAGGGCCTGCTTTATCGATGAATGATTTCGCCTGGTTGGTAAATAGACCCACAAGTAAAAATGGAAAACCAAGGCCGAGCGAGTATGCAAACAAGAGCCAGAATGCCGACGCCGGATTCGAAACGGCAAGCGTTAAGATAGCGCCCAAGATCGCTCCAACACAGGGGGTCCAGCCAACCGCAAAGGCAGCCCCGAACACAAATGAGGTGAGATAGCTGTATTTGAATTTTCTTTTGATCGCAAGCTTATGCTCTTGCTCCAAAAAAGCGATCCTGACCAATCCGACCAGATATAGACCAAAAAAAATGATGATGGTTCCGCCAATATAGGCAAGCCATTTTTGCACGCTGAACGCTATTGATGAAAGGACACTTTGCAGGAGCACCCCAACCAAAGAAAATACAACGCTAAAACCTAATACAAAGAATACGCTGTTAATGAAAATAGAATACTGCTTACTGGCCATTTTGTATTTCCTCTATCTTCTTTAGGATATCCTGCTTTGTTAACTTTTCTAGGGACTTTAAGGCTACCACACCATCCTTAATAAAAAGCTTTGTATGCTGCAATGTTACCTGATGCGCCCTGATAGCGGCCTCATCCTCATCGGTTGTAAATTTATCATTAAAATGCACTTCATAGCCCACGATATTTGAATTGGCAAGTTCATTGAATGCCTGCAAGATTCCCGGCCGTTCGTTTTGGCAGATAGGGCACCAGTCAGCATGAAAATCAAGAAATATTATTTTTCCATCGGCAAGCGACTGTTTGTAATGGGCCTCATCGTATCGATAATATCTTGAAAGCGATCCTGCCAGGAGCTGCGGCTCATTTTCTTGATCGATCTTACCAACCGCATTATCCTCCATCATCTCATTTTTATCAGCGCTCTCCTCCATCATTGCGCCCGCTTCCATGAATGAGCCATCCATCCACATGGATTCTCCTTCTTTAAGCGTGAATGAAGTCCCATCTGAACGCATCACTTTTCCACTCATGCTTAGAATAGTACCGTCCTTTAGGGTGACGTCATTTTGCATGGGCACTATTTCATGCGTTTTTTCCTTGATAATGACCATTTTTCCATCCTTGAGTTCATAGCCATCGCCCATTGAAAGCATCCCATCGCTTTCCACGCTATCTTTTTGCATAGAATCGTCTTTTGGCAGCATTTGATCTGGTGTTGTCTGCTGTTGCGTGCAACCAAATGCCGCTATGCTAAGAATTGCCATAAGTACCACAATTTCGATCGTTTTCATAGTTCCACCTTTGTGCTTGATGTTTTTATTCCCTGTTGTGCAGGCCACTTATTTCCTGAGTTTGCATCGTAGTTGACCAGCATTGAGCGAAGCGTGGTGGGAAAAAACCACCCATTGAGCTACCCAATGAATTTGTTTTGCAGTGGGGTTCTCTATTTTCGTAAAATCGATCAAGATGTTTGCACGCTTATTCATTCCCACGTTATTACGAACAAAATCACAAACGCGATGCTCTGAAAAATAGTAAAAAAGCATTGATACAATTCAAATGCCGGCGTGTATTGCTGCATCATAGTCAGGTTGAAATACAGCGATAAAAGATTTTGGAACAAGAATAAAATCGCGAATATCGCAAGTCCTATCGTGAACTTTGACTTTATTCTCTTGAGGTTCTTGAAATAGACATATAAGAGTCCAATCAACGCAAAAATCGCAACGGCGTTCAACACCAGCGTAAAACTCATAAGCAATGTCATGCATATCACCTTTTGATTTACTCGTTTGAAGCGGTAGTTACTTTGTTTTTTTAGTCTCGAATGGGTTATAGTCCCAATGATATATGTCAAAAACCACCGGTGGCATGACCTGCTTGGTCCAAAGTGGGTGGTTTTTGAGCATGCTCGGAATTCCACTCATTGGGTTCCCATGGTAAACCACCACTCCAAGAGATAGTGGAATTCCGACATTTGAATGATACAACGGCACAATGACATCCCTTTGACCCATGGCGAAGTTTGCTCTTAATGACTCTTTCTATTTTTGACAATAAAACGAAAATTTGGAATTCGCTATCCCAATCGCAGCAAGCTGCGGGGTATTAGACCCATAGCGTAATAAAAAAGGGATACTACCCATGCTCTTACTGTTCATTTATTTACTTTTACCAGACTTGTACCCAAATTGTTCCCAAATTGCTCCAAAAACTGCCATATTCGTTTTCATCTCCTCGCTCAGAAAGAACACAGCGCCGTAGTTGCCCTTGTTTATGCTATAGATTATCTTGTTATCCTGCAATATTT
>CAZFPU010000108.1:0-7353 GCA_964521145.1 uncultured Methanosarcinales archaeon
TGATCCCCTTAATCCTTAAAATAAAAAATGTAGGCTGCGCAGTCAAACTAGACACTAACGGCGGCAGGCCAGAGGTCTTAAGAAAAATAATTGGAGAGGGTATTGTGGATTACATAGCGATGGATATTAAAGCGTCATTGGAGTCATACCAAAAAGTTGCTGGCGCATTTACCGATGTAGAAAAAATAAGAGAGAGCATTTCACTGATAAAAGGATCAGGCATCGCGCATGAATTCAGAACAACAATCATACCAGACATGATCAACGAGAATGAAATCAAGGAAATCTCTAAATTGGTTGGCAGCTCATCTTCTTATTATCTTCAACAATTCAGGGCAAATGAAAAAACAATCGATAAGCGATATGCTTCAATGCAGTCAGTACCAGAAGCGAGGTTGGAGGTATTCATGAATCTGGCCAAAGACAAAGTTCCCCTGGTTGCGTTGAGAAACATCTGATTTTTTCTGCGAGCCTATTTTTCACAAGTACATCTTGATCTGCATTTGCAAATCGATACCTCAAAAGCAGCCTTCTCCTTCCGAGCAACCTTCGCAGCCTTCTCCTTCGCCATCTCCATCGGCGCCTTCCGCATCCCCTTCTACGTCGCAGGCAGCACAACAGCCCATGCCCTCACATCCGCACCCATCTCCGCACCCCCCTCCACAACCCCCATCACCTGGACATAAATGCGATGCAGAAACATCCTGCACACCAAGGCCTGCCAATCCAATACCCACAAGAATGGAGCCAATGGCAATTATTGATTGTTTTGAGATCCTACCTTCCTGCTCAGATAGGAATTCATGCACTATTTTTTTTATTTGGGCAACCAAAGAGTCGTTCTTGGTGTCGATTTTCATTGCGCTCGTTACTTCACCAAGCAAAATACCATTGAACTGCCTGGCCAACAACTCTAGGTCACTGGCTTTTTTTGGCTTCAATTCAATTATAACTTCATCGTCAGACCCATCGATCGCGATCCAGCCAACATCTCTGAATTGCATGGCAGTCCTCTGTATCATCGAAAGGGGGAATATTTTTGGATCTACATAAAAAATCACCTTATTCTGCGCATTATTAAATTCGAATTTCCCAACCAGTGGTGAATTATCGATGCTAGACATGGTTCAACTCCCTTTGATTATATCTTTTAGTGTACAACTTCCAATTGAGGCAGATCGTTTGGCTCTTTAGGCAAATCATAGCATCCAACAATGGTTTCTACTCTGTATAGTGAATTCAGATCGGCAAGGCATGCGATAATCTGCGCTCTATCGTTCACTTTGAGCAGATCAGACTCGATAGAAATGGCTTTGGCTAGCATGACCTGTGCATAAGCACTATTATCCTGCTTAAAATGGATATACATCAAATTGAGATATCCAGGCACATAATTTTCATCGATGCGAATGGTTCTCTCAAAAACTTCTTTCGATGCAGAAAGGTTTCCGCTCATACGAAGGCTCAATCCAAGCCCTCGAAGAACCTTAAGATCCCCCGGATATTCTTTTGAGAGGGATTCGAAATGATGTGTTGCCTCATCGTATTTTCCTTGGGCCAGGAGGCTTAAGCCCAATCCTCGCAGCGCTTCTAGGTTTTGCGCAATCTCAAGGGACTTGTTGTAGTTAAAGACTGCTGATTGGACATCGCCTTGTCTTAGCTGCATCAAACCCAGCCCTGCATATGCCTGCCAGGTCGGTCTTATTTCTAGGGATTCTTTATAGAGTAGCGCGATATGGCTTGCGTTCAACTGGGGTTGGTGAAACCTGACATCTTTAGCATAGGATGTGAATGCGATCAGGTTGCGTATCTGTGCGCTTTTAGGGTTTAGAGCGTCTGCCTGGGAAAATGCCTCGTGCGCTTTCGTGTAGAATTCTTCTGCCGAGGTAGATCTTGCTCTCAAAAGATAGAGTCTCCCAAGCACCGTATAAGCATCACTGCTAGGCCAAAGTGCGATAGCCCTTTTGAGAGCAGATTCAGACTTTGCGAAGAGCCCATCACCCTTTTTTGGATCGGAAGTTAGTGCATAGGCTCTATAGTAACTTCTCCCCAGTCCACGCAACGCGAAATCGTCGGGAATCGAAGAGAGAATCGCCTTTTCAAAAAACTCAGCTGCTTTTTCAAAATCTTCAAGCTCATAATAGGACCACCCACTGCCACTGAGCGCATAGTAATTCTTTTTGTCATGTATCAAGTACATCTCAAACTCATCAATGGCACGCAGCGTCTGTGAACTAAAGAAAAATTTCCACCCATCCGCTTGGTAGCTATGTTCAATTCCATCCATTATTTGTTTTTTCGAGATAGTGTATCCAAGCAATGCTGCGACTACAAAGACAAGGATAACACCAAGAACAACACCTCTTTTTTTCATATGAAGTATCTTGGAATCAGCTTTCCATGGCCTGCATCATGAGCCTAACGCCTTAGATGTCATGACAAGAAGATCTGTTACTTTTAAATCACCACGTGTCTGCTTGGAAAGGGAGTATTGATATGGTAAGCCGCGATCAAGGGTTTAAGAGAAAAATGCCCGGGGATGAGTACCTATCTATTTAGAAAGCGCCTGTTTAATATAGTACTTGTTTCACAATATATAGATTATGGGTAAGAAAACCGAAGGCCCCTCAAAGAACCAAAAGATTATTGGCCTTGCCACCGTGGTAGTCTTTGCTGTCGGTGTGATATCTTTTTTCTACTTTACTCGTTCAGTAGACAATCAGATCCCCGACTATGTAAAAGGAGAGATGCGGGAAACCTATGCCTGGGCAAAGACCGAAGAGGGAAAATCCGTTCTCCTTTCCGTGCCCTGCTACTGCGGATGCACCTATGAGGGCCATATGCATTCCTATCATTGTTTTTGGAGAGATGATGGCTCATTTGACAAGCATGGTACAACCTGCTCAGTATGCTTCAACATAGCGCAGATGAGCAAGAAGATGCATGAAGAAGGAAAAACGATATGCGAAATAAGGCAGACTGTCGATGATTTTTACAAGCCAAACGCGCATCTTGGCACACAAACACCAATGCCTACGCAATGCGCATGAAATCAATAAGCTCGACAGAGGGTATCTAAAAGAACACGCCAAAGGACATGAAAAAAATGAACCTTGCACTAAGATAGCTACTATAAATGCGCGACGTATTGGAAGCGCCTAAATTCCCTCGCTTATGAAAAATGTTTTTAAGCGAGAAAAAAGACGATGACTATGACCCAATAACAAGATATGGGATAGCCAATTCAACAATCAGAAAATAAAACAACAACTAAAAAATAATAACTTGAAAAATGGTCGAACAAATAAGCCTAGGACTCATCATCGGAGCGGCGCTCGCTGACAGCATCAACCCTTGCGTCTTTGGGGTCCTTATATTCCTACTGGCATATATGGTTACTGTCTTTAAGAACAAAGCGCGAATGCTGCTGGCGGGATTCATTTATGTCCTTAGTGTCTACGTTACCTATTTCCTCATTGGCGTGGGAATCTTTACTTTGGCGCATACAGCAGGATATGCAAAGAATTTCTATTGGTTTGCCGCTATCGTTGCGATAATTGCGGGCCTGCTTGAAATAAAGGATTTTTTCTGGTATGGCAAGGGATTTTCACTGCAGATGATCCCAGGAGCCGCTGATAGGATCAAAAAATACTCTAAGCTCATGAAATCCATGGAGACAAGACATCCATGGGTTAGCCTGCTTATTTCTGCTTTGCTTGGGATGTTTGTCGTGTTTGTCGAATTGCCCTGCACAGGAGCGCCCTATCTTGCTGTATTGGGCATGCTTGCCACAGGAGATTTCGCATCAGGAATTCCCTTGTTGCTGCTCTATAATTTTGTGTTCATCTTGCCATTGTTTGTCATCATCTGGCTAGTTTATGTGGGAAACACCGCAAAGTCAATGGAGAAATGGAGAACAGAGAACAAAGGCCTGATGAGATTATTCATTGGATTGTTTTTATTGGGCTTAGGAGCGTATATGATCTGGGCAACTTTATAGGTGATATGATGAAAACACAGCATATTTTTTCCGCTTTTATGGTTTTAATGGTTATTTTTCTTGCAGGGTGCACTCAAAAGAGTGGAAATAGTAGTTCGATGGAAATTGTTGAGGGAGATCCACATATGCAGGCTATGTTCACGCAGGGAGTAGGGCCTGGCAAATCGCCGCATTATGAGACCCCGGATTTCAAGAAGATACAAAAAATAGAGGATATCGCCAAGGATCCTGCAGATATGCCCCCTCCCTTGAATAGAGATCATCCGGAACTGGTGCACGTGTATCTCAAGACGCAGGAAGTCATTGCAAACATCGCGCCAGACATCTCATTTAATTATTGGACTTTTAATGGATCGGTGCCTGGCCCATTCATTCGAGTAAGAGTAGGAGATACTGTTGAGCTTACTTTGGAGAATGACGCCAGCAGCTCGATGGTCCACTCAATAGATCTGCACGCAGTAACAGGCACCTGTGGTGGCGCGTCATTGACGCAAGTGGGCCCAGGCCAGAAAAAGGCATTCAGATTCAAGGCCCTAAATCCTGGCTTGTATGTCTATCACTGCGCATCCCAAAATGTGCCAACACACATGTCGAATGGCATGTATGGGCTGATCTTGGTCGAGCCCGAAGGTGGATTGCCTGCAGTCGATAAGGAATTCTATGTCATGCAAGGAGAGCTCTATACCAAAGGCCAAGTGGGAGAGAAGGGCTTTCAGCCAGTAGATCCATTCAAGATATTATATGAAAAACCAGAATATGTCATTTTTAATGGAAGGACCAATTCGCTTATCGATCATTCTTTGAAAGTAAATGTTGGTGATAATGTGCGCTTATATGTTGGCAATGGCGGCGTATCTCTAGTATCATCATTTCATGTCATCGGAGAGATCTTTGATTCGGTGTATCATGAAGCGGCATCTGAGCCCACGCACAACATACAAAGCACGCTCATTCCTGCCGGTGGGGCTGCGATGACTGATTTTGGCATTGAAGTTCCTGGAAGCTATGTCATAGTCGATCATTCTTTAGCTAGGCTCGATAAAGGGGCGTGGGGAGCGTTGCAGGCGCAAGGAGAGCAAAATCCCGACGTGTATGTAAAAGTGGATTAGGGCAAAGCCGAATGCAACGCTATCGATTTAGGTAGTGATGTAGCGGGATTCGGACTGCGATTCACATCAGACTTGTGCACGGTTTCCAGTTGATTGGGGATGCATACTGCACACAAAATTAGGCGCTGCGTCGCGCTGTATTTTTCAACATGGTAACCGCTCCATTTTTTGGAAAAAACAAAGAGACTATCACCCAATAGGTATCGCGCCTGAGTGTTCTAAACGAGGGGAAAGAAAACGAGCAAACCCTAACCATGGAAAAAGATAACGACGATGAGATAAACATAAAAATTGGGCTTCCTGAAGAGAACCTAAAGGCAATACTAAGCGCACTCAATAAATCTGTGCTGGTATCCATGACCGATGCGCATGGCACCATAATCTATGCAAATGACATGTTTGTCAGTGTCTCAAAATACAGCCGAGAAGAGCTTATTGGAGAAAACCACCGCATCCTCAAGTCAGGCTTTCATCCCGATGCTTTCTATCATGGGCTTTGGTCAACTATTTCCCATGGTCATGTGTGGAGAGGCGAAATAAAAAACAAGGCAAAAGATGGGACTTTTTATTGGGTAGACTCCAATATCTCACCCATATTCGATGAATTTGGAAAGGTCCAAGGTTATGTTGCGATACGCTTTTTGATCACAGGCAAAAAAGAGCTTGAGGAAAAACTCAAGGAAAAAAACAAGGAGCTGGAGAAAACCATGGAAGAATTTTACATGCTGCGACTGAACATGGCGGGCTCTGAAAAAAAAGAGATCAGGGATGAGAATAGAGACATACGAGAGAGGATAGACCAGCTGGGGGAAAAATAAAGAGGCAAAGAGAGAGGTATCAGTAAACCTGGATGGCGTTTGGTAAAGATACACCAGCAAAGCGGCAGGCACTACCCATTCAAACTGGCGTATCCCTCTGTCCTCAACAGCGGCTCTGATTCAAAAAGTATATAAACATTAGAATATTCTAATATGCTATTATGAAAGAACTCTACCAAATCCATGCTGAAATGTGCAAGGTGTTTTCAAACCCGACAAGGCTTGAGATACTGAACCTTTTGAGGGATAAGGAGCTATCGGTAAGCGAATTGATCAAGAGGACAACACTGAGCCAGGCAAACGTATCCCAACACCTTTCGATCATGAAATCCAAGGGAATCGTCTTATCTTGCAGGAAGGGTAAAAATATCTGTTACCGGTTGGCAAATCCAAAAATCATCAAGGCGTTTGATATCATAAGAGACATCCTATCTCAAAGATTGAGAGAGAGCAGGAAATAGATACTCAACATCGAGGTGAGAACATGCGAAAGAAATTATTTGTCATTCCGATGATTCTACTGCTGAGTCTAGGGATAGTTGCCGCTATCACCAAGGAAGAGATCACTGAGGCCAGATCTATAATCAATTCTAAGGCCGACTGTAAGGCCCTCTCTGATTTGCAGTTGGAGATCATCGGCGAATATTACATGGAGCAAATGCATCCAGGGGAAAGCCATGAATTGATGCACAAAATGATGGGCCTTAAGGAAGGATCTCCCGAGGAAAAGCAATTCCACATCAATCTCACTAAAAGGCTATACTGCAATGAAGCGATTGGGACCATGAGGAGTGATAATAGGTACTTTGGCGCGATGATGCCCATAATGAATGGGGGTGCAGGGATGATGGGCAACTATCAGCCAGGATATAGGTATGCCCATCACGGCTACTCGGATCTTCTTTTGGTCTTGTTGTTTGCTTTGAACATCACACTGGTCGCATGGATTGCTTATACATTTATGATACGCAAAAGCGTAACCTCTGAGACTCCACTCGATATACTAAAGAAAAGATTGGCCCAAGGGGAAATATCAAAAAAACAATTCTATGAAGTAAAAAAAGAGATAGAAAGGTGATCTCAATGGAAGAAAACAAAAATCTGTGGATCGGCGCCATCCTCGTGATAGGGCTGCTTCTTCTTTTTGGAAGCTTTGGCATGGGTGGTGGCTATGGAATGATGGGAGGATTTGGCCTTGGTTTTGGCTGGATTTTCATGGTTTTGTTCTGGGGAGCGATCATTTGGCTTATCTTCTCGCTGATACGCGCTGCGCAATCGGGTCCTAAAGGCGCAAACGAAGAAGATGCCCAAAAAATACTCAAAAGAAGGTATGCTTCTGGTGAAATTTCAAAGAAGCAATTTGAGAAAATGAGAAAAGAACTAAGAGGAGGATACGATGGACATAAATGATTTTGCGTATGTTATT
>CAZFPU010000109.1:0-7331 GCA_964521145.1 uncultured Methanosarcinales archaeon
TATTTTTTGATGTGCTCAAAGCCGCCTGCCTTGAATATTTGGCCATTTACTTCCTTAACACCAAGATTACGCTGCTCTCTTAGGATCTGCGCGAACTCCTGAGGCAGCTTATTTTGCGCGCAGTCGCCATACATGACAAACTCGCAGCCATTATCCTGCGCGAAATGTTCATGAGCGAGCCTAAAATCGCGAAACCATCCCCTGCCTATGGTCTCTGATCTGCCCGCGATCCCATCCACGATCAGGCCTTTTTTACCCTCATCGTATCCAAAGAACGCAAGTGATACCGCATCTTTTGTGGCTTTGCCTTGATAGTCTGTCTTTGTTCTATTGATCATGATCCAGTAGGGGTCCACGAGTAGCAGCGGAGCATCGCTTCTTCGCTCGCCGGTTGGGTAGAATGAACAGTTGGTCAGCAGTTCATTGTGGAAAAGATCATCAATAGTTCCCGATTGGCTTTTGAGGGTGTAGAGATCGCCTCCCATCCTTCTTTGACGGTAGGTGACATCTAACTCAAACGCTTTTTGGATATTGCCAGCCAGAATATCACCAAGGGCTCGGCGCTCATCGTAGTCTTGACTGGTTTTTCGAAAAGGGAACCTTCTGATGCCCTTTAGCTTTGATTTATTGGTATTGGATATCTTCGTCTTAAAGATCGTTTCCAAATAGAGTATTCGTGCGAAATTTACTGATTGTTCTTGTTGCATGGTGAAGGGTTTTGGTGCTGTATTTTTGATATTTTCTCTTTTTTAGCTCATCTATATTCTCCAACCTCTATATTTCATTTATCTACTATTTCGAAACATTTAAATATAACTGTATACCTTTTCGTATACTAATCTACCTAACTCATCACAAAATCCCAGTCATAGAAGTTGCGAAGATACCGTAAAGAGGCTAACTCAAACACACGAACATAGTCCTCACCTTAGGTATCTTCCCTTCTTTGACATTTTACAAAAAAGGGCGAGAACACACAATGGAACAAGAAATGCGAACTTATGTTGAGAGCATCGATGCCTGGATAAAGCAAATACGAAGGGAATTCTCAGAATTCCAAGATCACCCCAAAATTCTACAAGAAAACAGTGACAATACTCAGCATAACTACGAGCTTATCCATGAGCTAAAAGACCAGATGGAAGAATTAAAGCAGGAGATCCATGCCCTGAAATTGATACAGATAGTATCCATGAAGAAAAACGAGCAGGAAAACTTTAATTAGGTTTTTTAGTGCACTAGGGGTTTAAACCCCCCACCTTCAGGTCGCTCATTAAAATTATACACAGCTTCATTGGGTGGTGGCTCGCTGCAATGGCCTGGACCCAATACTTAAGCACGTTGGAGAGCAGATCGCATTGTACTTTTTTAATTAATCGGGAAGCCCCGTCCCTTCAGGGCAGGGAGGAGGTCACATTTTCTTTTTTTGCGTTTTGTTTTTACCAGAATTATTGGTTTTTTTCATTCTATATTTATTGCCAAAGTATACTATGGGCAAAGAAAGTATAGACCAAAATAGCACATTGGCAAAAAACGCGCTCCTTTGTATGATCGGTGCATCGCCTTGTTGGTCAATGACTTTAAATGGAATTCCTTTGGTATAATAAGATCCAATGGACTCTTGATGATAATTGAATGGTATCAGACCAGTTATTGCAGAAATCACAAACCCAATCAGCAGTGATGGGGCAACCAAGGCAAGATAAGGTCTCTTCATCAATTAGGCTCGTTGGGAAACTGTTTTAAATAAGTTTCGCTGGGTGGGTTTTCGAATAGTAAGCTTCTAATTGATTTGCTTTTTCTATTTTTTTATTTTATCTTTTTCTCTAAATCCTTAACTGCTTTATCCAAAGCATTGAATATGTTTGCATCCTCTCCCTTGCCCATTATTTTTCTTTCTTTTTCAGAGACAGAAATGCAAAAAAGAGAACCGGGCTCAAGAGCCAGCACCAAGCGCAAAGGCTTCTTATCTTTTATGCGAAATTCCCTTGCTTTGTTCCCAATTACTTTTTTTACTATTGAAAACGTTGTCGAATCGCAGTTTTCAAAACCCAGGAATTGGATGGTCTTTTCCCTTGACACTGCTTTTGGAGTAGTTTTTACCATGATTATTTTCTGAGAAGAATTGGTTTATTAGTTTTGTGGATGTTTTGGCTGTGCACATTAATTAAAATTAAACACAAAATATTGTATTATAAATAAATGGGCAGTACAAGATATTGGGTTCGGTGTCTAGTTAATGTGCAAAGCCGGATGTTTTTTTTGTTTGAGACTTGCTAAAGGCAAGTGCTGCTTAAGGACCCAATATGCGGGCATGTTCTCTTGAGCTCCAATCCCCTCCTGACGAAGCCCTCTAAAATCCCCACTGCTATCCTGAAATAATAACCCATCGAGCGTTATCCATGGATTTTTACGTATGTCTTCTTGTGATTCAAACAGCACATAGGTGTGATGCCCTAATTTTTTGTGCTTCTCAGCATACGAATGACATCCCAAGACATAGTTATTCACCAAGATTATCGAATGGCCCTTTTCAATGTAGAGCGCTCCCTGCTCTTGGATTGGAAACATAAGCCTCGGCTGCGCCTGTGGGAAATAGTTCTGCATGTAACCCCAGAATGATTTTGGCAGAGAATGTTCCAAGTTTGGCGTGCAGATATAGGCGCGACTCATTGTTTAGCATACGCTGTTTGCAAAGTCCCAATTAAATTGTTTTCTACATCATTGGGTAAGCAGTATTGCATTGTCAGGAAATTCTTCCTGAAAGCTGCAATTTCTTTTCCAAGGTTTTTTCCTTCCTTGATGATTGGAGCCATGTAGCCTGCCAGTTCCTTGAAATGCTCCGCATTCATACCAAATCGGGTCATTTCAGCAACCCCTAATCTAAGTCCGCTCGCTGCGCTAAAGCTCAGATCAGTAGGCAGGGCCTGATAATTTACGATGATATTGTTTTCCTCCAGTCTTTTTGCGATAGCAGGCCCTTGGAATTGATCGACTCTTAGAAGGACCTGGTGTGTTTGTGTGTAATCATGGGAAGGATCGCCTTCAACCTGCAGGCCTTGCTCTTTGAGTGCCTTTGCAAAAGCTTTCGCATTTGAGATCACTTGCAGCTGATAGGTATCTTTGAAAAAATCCATCTCCATGGAAGCGGCATATAATCCTAAGAGAGATCCCAGATGGTGATTGCTCACTTTTCCAGGAAACGCTCGCTGCTCGATGAATGGCCATAAGTGTTCATATGCATGACCGTTATTGAAATTGCCAGCAATAACCCCTCGCTGCGTCCCAAAGAAAGTCTTATGGGTCGATCCGGTTATGATATCAGCGCCCTCAAGCAAGGGCTCCTGGAAATGCGATCCTAATAATCCTAACACATGCGCGCCATCATACATAATGAATGGCCTTTGCGGATTGTGCTCGCCATAGCGATCATGGACATGTTTTGCTATCTGGTTTATTGGTTCTGGATGGATGAACATGCTCCTTCCAAAGACTATCAGCGCAGGATCATGGTCCTTTGCGCGCATCTGATCTAAGAGTTCAATGGTCTTGGTAGCATCGATGCAATACGGATTATCTTTTTGCATCACGAAATTCTCGATAGCAGACCTTCCGGTGTTTGGATCGATGGAGATATAATTCTTCAATGCGCCAAATGGCTGTGCGCTTAGATGTCCTCCTTTCTTGAGGTCATTTACCAGAGCATAGTGCAATCGCTTGGGTTCTTTGCCTTTCTTCATTCGATTTGAATAGGCAACCAACGCATCAAAGAGGGCGTCATTGCTTTGCTGGCCACTTATGATCCTCGATTCGATGTGCGAAGCTCCAAAGAATGAGCGCATGACCGCATTGAGTCTCTCTTCAATGCCGACGATAAAATCAGTTGCCTGATAGTATTTGACGTCCTTTGTCTCATTGCCCATGTGCATCTTGGCGTGTTCTGCATACCTTCCGGCGGGATCCATCATGCTCAATGCTCTTACTAATCTTGATGGTGTCATTTCAGAAGGAATGAGATTGAAGCAATCCTGTTGCCTCCACTCTGTGTTCTGCGCGCTTTCCATGACCAGCTGCGATAATTCAGCATAGAGCATATTTGCAGGAGAACTAAGTGGAGCGCTTGGTTGCGGTTGTTTTGAAACGGCTCTGGTGTAGGGAGCTATTGCATGCATATTAGTGTCCACAATAGAGGCGATCATTTCTCTTCCTCTATCGTCTACGATGGTTATGGGGATCGGCTGATCTTTTTTTGGCAGAAGATTCGCATCGATGAATGCAAGCCCGATGGACCTATTTCCCATTTCCTTGCCTGGCAGTGCATGCAGCCCTTCACCTTGCATTTTGATATAAGGCACAGTTGTTCCGGAACTGACATAACCCACTTCCTTGCCCTGATGCATGACCTTGTAGCCATGCCTCATTGGTCTTGTGGAGTCAAAAGCAGCGATTGGCTGGATAATCCTCTGGATCTGTGCGTTCGTAGGCAATGGCTCTCTTCTATAGATCGCATCTGACTCTGCTCTTTGAATGGACAATGCAGCCTTGCCGATATAATCTCCCTTCTCTGGAGCATCGCTTACGCCCACTCGCGCGACTTTATTTGCAAATAGTGGAATTGGATTTTTGTTGATATCATCGCCTAACTCATGCCCGCCTAAAGGAAATCCTGCCTCTATCCTAAGCGAATCTCTTGCCGCAAGGCCAATAGGAGCTACTCCATATTCTTTTCCCGCTTCAAGGATCCTCTCCCAAAGCTTTGGAGCATTATCGGTGTCAGTGAAGAGCTCAAAACCTATCGCTTCTCCTGTGTATCCTGTTCTTGATAGGATGACTTTCTTTCCATCGATGATTACTTCGCTGAGCTTGTTTTTCTTTGCTTCGGGAAGCGAACTGCTGCTAGAGCTTATTTTTTCAAGCAGCATCTCAGAAAAAGGGCCTTGCAAAGAAAACATCCCCATTTCTTTTGATGCATCTCTTATCTTTACATCATACCCTGCCTTGTTATCTTGTATCCAATCCCATGCCTTTTGCCTATTGCCGGCATTCACGACAAGCATGTGCTGACCGCGGCCAATGTTATAGAGGTAGCTGTCATCGATTGCAAATCCATTCTCATCGGATAAGAACGCGTAATGCGCTTCCCCTTCTTTTATCGATGCGACATTCGTTGTAAGGATCTTTTGCAATAACGGTAGTGCATCATCTCCGCCAAAAAGGAATCTTCCCATGTGAGAAATATCAAAAAGGCCTGCTTTTGTTCGTGTTATGAGATGCTCTTCTAATGCCCCTGTCTTATAGTTTACCGGCATCTCCCAGCCGCCAAAGTCCACCATTTTAGCGCCATTGCTCTTATGCCATTCATTGAGGACTGTCTTTTCAAGTTGAGAACTCACTGTATCACCATTCTTTTAGAACTAGGAAATTTGTATTTAAAGTTTTGGTTGAGAATGAGATGGAACTGTAACTTGTTTGGAACTAAAAAAGATTATTTACCCCAGAGCCTATTTTTTTCCTTGAGAGCATACGGTGAGAACGATTCTCCCCGGGCAATCTGATTAAGCATTCTGTGCGCGTTCTCATAGTGCCATCCTTATGAGTTCGAATGTTTCAGCCGAAACCCCTTGGTCTCTAAGCTGCTCTAGAAGCTGTGCTAAATGATCACCTTGGTCTGCCATTTTTTTAGGGATTGCACTTTATTTTATAAAACTTCCATTTAGAATCTTGGTTATTTAGCGTGTTTGATATCTATTTGCGATGATGCATATTGCATAAGATACTCGTCGTAGATTTTCATCACTTTTTTTATTAGGTTGGGAATTAGTATAGTTGTTTCATTTATTTTATTTATAGGGACTATTTTTGATGAGGTGCTTGTTAGGAAGAAACCTTGATAATCGTTTATCTCATCCTTTTTTAGGATTTTTTCTTTGATGATTATTTTTTGTGGTTGGCTTTGCTCTTGGTTTTTTGCTCCAATGACGTTTTCATTCTTTTTTCCAGTTTCTTTTATTGGATTTTTATTGGTTTCTTTCATTACATTATTTTTTAATGATGGGTTTTTGTCTTGGCTTTTTTCATTGGCCTTTCCTTTATTATACCGGGTTATAGCTTCAATAAGCGTTAATCGGGTCACTCCATTAAGCACCTTATCTTCAGGCGCGGTAAAAATCGTCTTTCCATCAGTGAAAAATAAATTGGTCCTCGTTCCCTCCAAAATCTCATCTTTTTCATTGACGAGCAATGCGTCATAGCATTTTTCTTGGTGCGCTTTTTTGTACGCAATGTAGCTTGGAAGCATGTTCAGCGTCTTTGCTTGTGGAAATTGCCGCTCTGTCTTGTATGTTATGGCTTGGACTCCTTGCGAATATTCTTTTGCCGTTAGGAATTTAGGCGCTAGCGCGAGGATATAGAGGTCTGAACCCTCTTTATTGCCAACGCAGAGCATTTTCAGGTTGAATGATCCTTCTTTTATTTTTTTTATTAAATTAATTAGAAAATCATGGATCGTTTTTTGGTCATACTGGGTCGTAAGTCCTATAGCTTTGGCAGAATGGAACAATCGTTGGATATGCAACTCTGGAAAATAAAGAATTCTATTTCTTACCTTGAGATTCTCATAGACTCCAAATCCGTAGGTGAATTCTATGTTGTCCACAGAGATGATGGCTTTGTCTATTGGCAGCAGCTGGCCATTTTTTGAGAAGAGTGGTGGGAGCATGGAACATCAAATCTGAAACACAATCAGTAAGTTATATTGTTGTAGCATCCTTGGCTGAAAAACTAAACTTACGTATCCACAAATGAGACGAATTGGTAGCTTTTTATGGCCTCAAGACCAATAACTTGTATTTTACCGAGTTCATCCACAATATGATAGGAGTAATATCCGCCTTGCGGGGTGGAAACATCAGTCACGGCAAAAAGAGTTATCTCCTTGCCTTCCTTGGTTCGTAATTTCATCGGTACCATGTTTTGATCTCAATTGGGATGAACGGATTATCGCTTTTAAAGCTTATTGTTGGAATTGCTTTTGTTTTATTTTTTGGATTATTTTTTCAAAAAGACATTGTATCCCAAACTATATAAAAATCAACATCTCTTTGTCTTGCTATGGCACCATGGTTTCCTAAAGCAGTCAAGCATCTGAAGAAAAACGATCCTATCTTAGCCAAAATTATTGAGGGGGTAGGTCCTTGTACTTTGAAAAAGAGGCAAGGGTACTATCGTGCTTTAGTTCGCGCAATCATCGCGCAACAGATATCCACCTCAGCAGCTCGCGCGATCCAAAAAAGATTATTGATTGCTTTGAATAAGAGAGTTATGCCTTCTGA
>CAZFPU010000110.1:0-7282 GCA_964521145.1 uncultured Methanosarcinales archaeon
AACTCGAAGTCACGCAAGGCAAGCGACGTTGTTAATGCGAGATCGCTAGCGCGGCGTTTGTTCATGAAAAACCGCACCATGCACTAAGATAGAGACCCAATTAGAACCGGCTCGCCGGCGTGCATCGCCTTCATGCGAGAGTGCGAGCATGAGACAGCTTGTCGAACACATGCCCTAGCCTTTCATTGGCGCGCACTAAATTGGCGCCCATTTCAAATAAAGTTAGAATTCTTAAAATATGAATCAGATACTCAAGTCATCTCTCGCCACAGTTTCTTCTTATACGTCACGCGCACCGACCCATTATAACGGCCCCATGCAACATCAGGGACATCAAGGATAACGCGAACAGATTCATTTGATTGTGGCATAAGCTTGATGTTGTTTCGAGAAAAGTGAAGCCACGCGCTAATGTTCCCTTGGCTTTGCAGCGAAACTATCATTGTATGATCGCCCTTGTTGCTTATTTCCAAATAGCGTTCGCCAGAAGAAAGCGGCCTTAGCCTTCCAAAATTAAGTTGCTGCGTATCCAGATTGAGCCCCAACGTTTCATTGACGCTGACAAGCACCGGGATAGTGTGCACTGAATCGACGGTAAGGTAGGTATAGCCAAAGTACCCAAGCACCGATGCAAAGACCGTTATGGGAATCAGTATGAGCAACAGATGGCTATTTTTCATGTTTTTTCTTGAGCCACACGATGATATTGAGCACAACAAGGCATGCTATTCCAACCGCAAGCAGCATGACCCAGTTAAATGATGCGCGAGTTATTGGTTTTTCTATTATTACCAGGCTTGCGCTCTTTTTAGTGCTGGCGCTTAGGTAGTTGAGCGTAATCGATGCCTCATAGTTTCCAAGCGCAAGAGCGCTCGGGTCCCAAAAAGTGCTTATGCTTTTTTCCTCCCAAGGCTGCAGAGGAATGCTTACCGTCTTGAAAGAGGATACCGCTCCGGAATTGTTTGAGAT
This sequence comes from uncultured Methanosarcinales archaeon, assembly GCA_964521145.1. Taxonomy (GTDB): domain Archaea; phylum Nanobdellota; class Nanobdellia; order Woesearchaeales; family GW2011-AR4; genus BS150m-G66. Next base: position 970 of record CAZFPU010000110.1, read on the forward strand.
GGTCACCTCTGCAAAGAGCTGGTCGATTGGCTGGTTCCAGCCCGATTTTACCGATATCAGAAAAGGAGCGATCTCTCCTTTATAGAATGCGCTGGATTGATTGAGTATATCTACATTCATGGATCCTATGCGAAAGGCATCATGCAATATCTCTTCATTGCCATCATAGGCGATAGTTGCGCTTGCGCTGTAATCCCCTGCAGGAATTCCAGTTGCATTAAAGATCATATCCAAAGTAGCCTTATCGTTTGGTCCAACTGCTTTTGTAACTGATTCTAAACGCGCGACTGTCGTGCCAGTATTGTCGCTGATTGCTATCGTTGCCTTTGCCTGCTCAATTCCCTTGTTACCAAGATTGCTTATGTATACTAGGAATTGCACTGACTCGTTGATATTGAGATCAGGTGCTTTGAAATCAAACTGCGCATAGACCCCATTATAGGGGACCTTCAGGGTTATGGGGGTCCTGATGACCGCTATTCCTGAAACCATGCCCCCATCCTTGCCCATTTCCATGAGGCTTATGTATGCCTTATTTTCTCCTGGTTTTTCTATCATTGCCGGCAAGGAGACTTTGATCATGAACTGCCCGTTTTTGGCAATGGTATTTTGGGTTACGGTGATGTAGGGAGCAAGCTCACCCTCAACAAGGATGTCCGCTGCGATTCCTGACTGGGTTTGAAAAAGAAACTCCTCCTCGCGATTGGGAGTAAAATCCATAGAAATAGAGGCGGGGCTTATGCTGATAGCATACGCATTTGCAATACAGACTATCAATATAAACACATATACACTGGTCTTCTTCATGATACATTCGCCTACAATTGACACAGATACAAAAAAATGAAAAGATAACTAGAATGCTTACGTTTCTGTCGTACCAGTCACGATAAGTCCGGCGACTTTCCCTCCTTGCGGGGAAGTGACTGGCATCGTGATGTTTATATCTATGTTAAGCGAATCTTTAGTATCATCAAAGAGCAGGCTTGGACAGATGATCTTGTTTGAGGTGGTAACGCTCTCAAAGATAGCGCCACAGTCGCAGGCAGGGCCGGCGCATCCGCAGTCGTCATCGCTGGTGGTGTTAGGGCTTACTGCGCTTCTTGATCCGGTCCCGTTTACACAAGCTCCTGTCTCATTCAAAGTTACGTTCCATCTGAATTCGGCAGATAGATCTCCTATGAAAGTTATTGCCGTTACGTTAGATCTCATGTCAACGCTCAGGTTCACGTTTCCATCGTTTTCAACGGTAAATCCGTTATTGAGTTCATTAAAGCCATCGCAGCCGGCGTTTGAGCCATAGGGCCCGGGCAGCGTGCTTAGAGTGCAGTTGTTTCTTCCACTCGACCCATTGACTGAGCCGCTTCCGAAAGCTACGGTATCTGCAGTGAATATGATTGAGGCGGTGCTTGCGATGTTTAGCGTTGCAGTTCCATTGGGGATGAGCGCAAAACCGGTGATCGGCTCAAAACCAGCCCCTGCTAATCTACTATTGATTGTTGAAAGAGAGATGAATGTGCCTCCGATAGAGATTGCAAGAGTGGCAAGAAGCAGCGCAAGCACAGTTCTATTTGAGACGTCCCTAGAAGGGCTTTGAGATGATGACGATTGCACTTTTGAAACCGTCGATGACTTCTGAACTTTATTCTTGCGCATGATTATCCTCCGGGGCTTAGTAGCATGAGGCTTACTTCGCCATTTTCATCTTCTGTTGTCTTTTGTGCTGCTAAGAGTGTAAGTGAGACATCGCCTGACGTTGGAGCATTAACCTGGATTTGCTCACTGGCTTGCGGAGCCCCTTCAAAATAGTGCATGAGCCCAATAGTGAATGTTATTGAGAGAAAAATCGCTACAAGGATTAGTCCGACCGCCATTTCCATTGATAGGTCACTCATTTTTTCCTTTTTCGCGTTTCGCTAGTTTATATATATTTCTATTTTACTCAATTTTTTGGCTACTGGTAGCTAAAATGCCATCTTCTTTGGTGATCTAAAGATGCTTAATTCTTCTCGACAGATGTAACAATCACTGAGGGCAGTAGCTGGGGTTGCTTCTTTACAAGGGCCAATATTTATTCCTGACAAAATCAAAAGGCGCCACTCACCTATCTTTGCTCTTGAAGTGCCATACAACGAGTATGATTATAACTAAAACCAGGATGATTACCAGCATGACAAGCATCCCCATCATAAAAGACGATGGTTCAGTATTTTGTGGCTTTTCGGTGATTGGGGAGATAGCCATGCCACTTATGCCCAGTATCTCAGCATCTATCTTGTTTGCATGCACCCAAACCTTGATCTGTTTTTCAAGTTTCTTGTCTTGATAGGACATGGTAAGCGAGCCATAGTATATTCCCTCGCTGATCCCTTGTGTTGGCCAGAACAAAAACATGTCTTGTTTTGCATTGGCATCAATTGCTATCGGATTTGCCCTGATATTTGCAAGCATATTGCCATTTGCATCAGTAAGCTGCATTGCCGCTTGTACATCCTCAATTAGTATGTTTGCCATGTTCTCAAGCAGCAGGGAGAATTTGGCTACTTCTCCTAACTTGAAATCATCGACGCTAAGGCTTAATGGCTTTAAGAAAAATTGGCCTAACGTGAAGGTCTGCTCGGCATTCTTGAGGACCCCATCATAGCTGATGGCGGCAGTTGCACGATAATACCCCATAGGCGCATTGCCTGGCCATTTCGCGCTGAATTCTTTTCGCTGTTTTTGCTTTAAAGATTGCGCATCTGAGTTCACTGCCGCAACCAAAGTATTGTCCTTATCATAGATGTAGATGGTTGCGTGCACATCTTCTATGTCTTCATCACCAAGATTCTGCGCATTGATTATAAACGCAATTGACCCATCGGGATTTGGAAGCGCCTGCAGAATCGCTTCAAGATACTTGCCAGGGTAAGGGACACGAATCTCCACTTTGGATATGACTGCTATCAAAGCACCAACTTCGAGGGCGCCCTCGCCAGCATATTTAGGCACTTCGCGAACCTCTATTTCAGCTTCATGGATACCTGGCTTATCGAGCCTATTGGGCATTCGAATTGTGTAAGAAAATGACTGCTCTGCATCATTTGGGCCAAAGTGCAATGAGTCTGTTGATAATTCGATGTATTGCGCCATTTCCCCCCGGACAAAGAGTATCGCATCAAACTCCTGATAATCGGTATTGATTATGGTGATCGTCTGCTCTTTTTGCGCGCCTGATTCAAACTCGATGAGTTTTTTTCCAGGCGTTATTCCAAGCGAGAATGCAGAGTTTGCGCACAGAGTGAACACTAGCGCGAGAAGCATGATTTTGCGCAGTATGTCGTTATTCATGTTGTTCTATGACCATGTATCCATTTGATTTCGATGTGAAAGACTCATCTTTTTGCAGGACAAAAAAGCCAGTCACCCGTTGCAGGGCACTGTCAGCATAATGGGTGATCGAGACCTTTGTATTCCCAGCATTGGCCAGAGAAATGTGCGTTTGGTTTCTTTTTTCGTGGATGGCGACTATAGATTCTATGCTGAATTTGGAGGCATTGCTCTTTTTTTTTCCCTCAAGTTTCCAATAGTGATCACCAAATGCGAGTGTTCGATTGAGTTGATGGGAGGGGCCTTGGATCTCTTCATAAACCGGGGAAGAGAATTCTGCGTTATCATCAAGAATGAGCAGATTAGCATTGCCCCTCCATGAGAAAAGAGGAGAAGTGTTCGTGATTATCCCGTTATGCTTTGGCTCCAATAGGACTAATTCATCATTTTGAGCAGCATTGTTCTTGTTTGATTCAATGCTTAGGATAACAAAAAATGATAAAAAGATAAGAGCTATCGTAAAAAAGGCAATCGTGGATTTCATCGGTATCTCGCCTCCAATATCACTCTTGCTATCTTGCTTCCCTGCGGTTCATCGGTTGGGACTTTGATGCGAAGATCTATTTCAGCAGTGTCGTTTCTGTCAAGATAACTTAGGTTCACAATCGATAATTTCGCTGCGAGCGTGATGTTTGTCCAGTTCTTTGTCGTGTTTACGCTATTGTAATCGTAGGCAAAGAGCTTGCTTGTGTTGTCGATCTTGTATTGGAAGTTTGACGTGGGTAGTGGCTTGCTCAAAAAGATGCTTTGATTGGCAGCAATGCTCACGTTCACGTACACATTCCCATCATTCTCGATGACAAATGGCGCTGGTATGTCATCATGGGTCGTATTCTCCTCTCCAAGAGCCATTGCCCCGAAATTGATCGATGCCTGCAGAAGGCTTATGCTTACCAGTGAATTGATCGTGATGTTTGATGCATTCGATTCTCCCCCGTAGGTGAAACCATCGTTTGCGGTTACGCTCCAATTGTAGAAATAATTGTCATCGCCTAAGTGTTCTAATGGAGTTTCTAGAGTGTAATTGGTGTGCGTTATGTTGTATAACCGGTTGTCCTGCGAGCATAGCACGCACTTGATGTTTAAGAGGAATGTTAGCGTGTCATTGTCGGCATCAGTTGTGTTCTGCCAGACGAATTCAGGCGTTCTGTTCGTGGTTACATTGTTTGTTCTCGGTGCTATTTGGGTTACGTTCCCTGGAGGAGTATTGGTAACCGTTATGATGTGCTCACTTTGGTTAGCATTGTTTGCTATGTCATAGACGATAATGGTAAAATTCAGGACGTTGCCCCTAGTTTTTTCTATGGTGAAGTTCTGCGAGCATTGCTGGTTGGTTCCAAAGATTGTCTGATTGAAGTATTGTACTTTTGAAGATTGGTTAGTTATGAATTGGCACCTTGATAATTCTCGCTCATCAGAGACATTTGCCGTGATGTTAATGGTCCAGTTTATTCTTGGATTCGAATTATTTATTGATGAGTTTATTCGAGGCCTGATGGTATCGATGGTGAAATTAGCCGTCGCATTCGCCGAGAATGAATTGTTGTTGAAGAGGCTCACATTGAGAATGTAGCTTCCATCCGATGCATTCAAAGTTGTGTTGTAGAGTGATGTCTGATTTAATCTGCCATTGATATAGTAAAAGATCGTCTCATTGACGCCGGGGCTTGAGGGAAAGGTGACGTTGAGCGGCAAGGGCTGCGCATTGGTTGCGAGGTGATTGGTTGGATACACAATTATAGGAACGGCTAATAGAATTGAATCAAGCGTGTACAAATAGCCAAGGGAGGCGTTGAAATTGCTGCTATTTCCTTTTCCCATCGGCTGCTGGCTCCCATGCAGCGTTACGTTATATTGAGACCCATTTCCTTTTTCTCCTATGGTTCCTATCGCTCCCGATACCACCTGATAATCCTGCGATGAACCGCCCTTGATGCCACTGTTTTGCGCTAAGGAATAGGAGATACCTATGAATAGTGCCAATAAGAAAATTACAATGCTCTTTTGCCTGGCAAGCTTATCCATGGTTTAATTTCCTGAGTTTTTTTGAAATGTCAATTGGGGCATGACCATTGCCATTCTGTTGGGTCGTTCTCTTCTTGCTGCTTCGATTGAATACAGTCCAGATAGTCCTATCATCACGATTGAGCAGTTTTGCTATCTCATGGTAGGTCATGTTTTCAGTAGTGTGGAGGTATTCAACTAAGGATTCAAGAACTGAAAGATTTCTGTCTTTGAAAATAGAAGAGGGTATGAGGATTATGTTCTTTTCTGGCTTATTAATTGTCATAAAATTTTCTTACATTGTAGGTATTTATATATAAATATGCTGGTTTTTCTGGAAATTATTGGCTGATTTAGTAGAATTTAGTTGGTTTTTGAGTTTTTCGCTGTTTTAAACTTAAAATGCTAGGATATTTAGGCGCCGCCAATGCGCGGCGCATCATTAATGCGGCCCATTCGGAGATGTGCGGAGTGCAACGCAGCACGTCTGCAACTCAAGGGGCCGCCTAAATAACTCGCTTATTAAATTAGTAATGCTAATAATTCTTACAATGTAAGTATTCTAAAATTAGTTTTTACTCAAAGTTCTTACAATTAATTCCTACAATGTAAGTATACTATAGTGTTATATTTTTAAAAATACTATAAAATTACCAAAAAACAATACAATAATAACATATTTCTATAGTTAAATTTATATATCAGGATACGAAAGAGTACACTAAGTTCATGAAAAGAGGAACTAAATTAGGGACTAGTATCAAAACTACAACGATCCAAGTACATCAGGAACTCAAAGACCAGCTTGATCTTCTAAAGATCCTGACCAATAAGGAGGATCTGAACGCCCTCATTTCTGAATTGACGCAGCATTACGTGAATAATTCTTCCATTGCAATCGATCCCAAAATCGAGAAATTTCTGAGGCAGTTAAAGAAAT
>CAZFPU010000111.1:0-7247 GCA_964521145.1 uncultured Methanosarcinales archaeon
ATCATAAGTTCCAATACCTACATGGGAGCTGGCAGCATGTTTCTCTATCTCAAATAGAGTAGTTTCCTTAAGCTTGCGCTCATACAATGGATTTTTCGCTGCCCGGTTATCTACGGGTAAGGGCTGGCTCAAAGCTGGCTGCGCAGCCACTGCAAGATAGAATAGCAAGGGTATGTGGTATTGCAAGGCTGCTTTATGATACATGGTATCAAAGAATACGCTACTGCTAATAAAGAATTATATTCTGCATTATTTAGATCTGATAAAAGACGATATTGACCCAGAATCAGTTAAAGAGTGGATGACTAGATCAGCCCCAGCCCGCTTCAATTCATCTTCCTTGAAATAGCCAGTTGTTACGCCGATACATTTCATGCCTGCAGATTTAGCAGCCTGCACACCATAAATAGCGTCTTCAAAGACAACGCATTCCTTGGGATTCGAACCCAACAATTCCGCGCATTTAAGGAAGATATCAGGATAAGGTTTCGGGCGTTTCACATCATCTGCGGTCGTTATTGCGTTGAATTTGAATTTGATCCTTTTCAGTTTTACATCAGTGCCTGATTTGCTTGACATAGTAGCCAATCCAATTCTTGAACCCTTGAATTCTTTGGTAAGGTCATAGAAACCATCGTGCACCTTGACTAGTTTTTCGAATTTTGGCTGCACTTCTCTAAAGCGTTTGATCAGATGTGCAAGCTTTCTATCTGAAAGATACAGATTATTCTGCTTGAAGAACGCATGAAAATTAGAGGCAGCACCAGCGCCGATGTGAGGAGTTATGAATTGAGATGGTACTACAAAACCTTCTTCTTTGTAGACAAACTGAAATGAGCGAACGATCAGATCGAAACTATCAACAACAACGCCATCGAGATCAAAGATAAGTGTAGAAATCATTGTTTGGCTCTTTTTTTCTCCATTAATTCAAATCTTTTGGCAGAAATCCCTGCGTGGGTTGCCATCTCTTTTGTGAGCGGTTAAGCGATAGTCGAAGCGAATGCGGAGGGGCTTGTCCCTCATGAAAAACGCAAGGCATTTTTCAGGAGTCCCGAAAATCAAAGATTTTCGATACTTACGGGAAGGCGCCGCATATCGAGGAAAACATTTTACGAGCGAACCCGATGGCAACCTCGAAGAGCAGGGATTTCTGCCTAAACAGGATACGAACTAAATACTTTATTTTTTAATACTTTGTAACAAATTATCAATCAATTGGCTTCCCGAAGGAGTCAATATACTTTCAGGATGGAATTGGATACCTTCAACCCAAGTCTCCTTGTGGCGAATGCCCATGACCATGTTATGCTCATCTCGTGCGGACACTTCGAAATTATAAGGAACTTCGGCAGCCATAAGCGCATTGTATCTTCCTGCTGTGAATGGGTTTGAGACGCCTTTGAAAAGTGTCTTGCCATCATGCGAGACTTTTGATGTCTTTCCATGCAGGACCATAGTTGCTCTATCTGCCCTTCCTGAAAAAGCTTCGACGATAAAATGCATTCCTGAGCCGATCCCCAGGATTGGAATTTGCTTGTAGTATGCTATGATTATGTCCTTGATCACTGGAGAGCTGTTTCCTTCATGCCCAGCGGCAATGACTAGTAATTTAGCCTGTGCTTTTCTAAAAACACTTTCAAATGAACGCACATCGGAAACATTCTTGCAGATAGTGACGCTACAATTCTTTCTCTCAAAGAGCTCGGCAAGCGAATGGGTGGACAAATTGCCCGTATCCAAGATCAAGATATTCATCGCTGCGCACCTGCCTTCATGACAAAATTAAGGACTGTATCTTCTTCTCGCTGGCTTTTTTGCATATCGGTTGGATAGTTGCCATGATGCGTGACAGAAACACTGGTTCGAAAGGTCAAAGTATCTTTCTTGAATTGGATAGGCTCTAGAAGCATGCTCTTTATGGTGCCATCCGGATGCACATGGATAAATGATCCGCCAAACATGCCTCTTTTTGTTCGCTCAATTGACTTGAGCATACTCATCGCATTTTGTTTTGGGATTCCTGCGCTTATGCCAAGGCTTACTTGCAATGCATGTAATGCGTCATAGTTATCCTTAAGCAAACCCTGAACGGTTGCGTACATGTATTGGTATTGGTCCTGCTTTTCAATAGCAAACATCTTTTCGACATGGCAGGTACCTGCCTTTGCTATTTCTGAGACGATATTTCGTGATGCGTCTATTGTGATCAAGTGCTCTATCATCTCATTCTCATCAGCCCAGATGCGAACTTCCTTTTTGGCGTCAAGATCAAGATCGATTCGGCCATTTTCATATCCTCGCGGCCGTGCGGTGCTAATGGTGGTCAGGGAGACTTCTTTTTCCCCATTATTTGAAACAGTCAGTTGTAAGCTTGGCTGTGAGCCCATGAATACACTATCTTCGGTCGATACATAGAATGAATACCCTGCTGTTGAGGATCTCGTTTCCTGATAGATCGATAAAGGCTCAGCAGGAACTTTAATTGTTACCAGTCTTGATGGATTTAGTTGGATGACTGAGCCATGCACGATCTGCTTTCGTATCTCTTTTATCGCAGAGATATACTCAGTGTCCTCAATATCATAAGAGGTTATGGCTTTCTTTTGCTTTGCCTTGGGCATCTTCGCCAATTTCTTTTCAGCGAGTTTTTCATACCATTTGATCTTTTTATCAGCAATATCATAGACCGATTTCGAATTGTCGGTGATTATTGCCGTTGTCACAAATGAGGATTCCTTGCTGGTATGATCGATCACAAACGCATTATCGACAAAATACATGATATACGAATTTTCAGTCGCGTCCATTTGCTGTGTTGGATCTGCAAGATCATAGCCAACCATCCCATAGAGGCCAGCAACGCCATCCTCACTTTCAGAGAGCTGCTTGAATGCGAACACGATAGAGCGCATCACATCAAGATGCGATCTGCTCTTCATGATCTGCTCTTGGGTGATCACTTTTGATTGGGAGGGGATTATTCCACTAAGCGTATCCTTGCTGTATCTCACTTTTTCAGCAAATGAGAAATTGCCTTTTACATACTGCAGGATCTTTTTCCCATTATCAGTTAATGCAGTTATCTTGAACTCAGAACCTTTGCCAGTGATCACAAGAGCGGGATCTGCAGTCCCTATGGTCTTATCCTTGAATTCGATAAGAAGCGAATGCTTTTTCTTGCCAAAATTCGAGATCTGGGCAAAAAAACCGATCGCATCCAGAGAAATGTCTGACTTTTTAGAAACCGTGAGTAATGATCCGGGTTTTGCACCCTTACTTTGTTCTCCAACCATCCTAAATCCCAAATGAAAAGAAAGTGAGCTAGTATATATGCTTTGTCATAGGGGAAAATTTGAAAGGGATGAATAATACTGTAATGAGTTATTAATGGATTATTTTATCTTTTTAATACATATTAACCAATAATTTGCTCTTTTTTTGTAAAAATTGACATATATTGCTGTCTTTTGACCCAATACTTATTCTTTACTTTCAATATTGTAATTATAGTTTAGTGGAAAATAATAATGGAGGGTTTACGCAAGGTATGCAAAGAGCTACAACAAAAGCTTATCTGAGTCCTCAATTGAATAATTTCCTAAGCAACCCCATCGCAACATCCCTCTTTTTAGGAAATGCCGCCACGCTCAACTTGATATGAAAGCAATCGCCCGATTCAGTCAAGTGCAATTCCTTTCGTTCGATCAGATCCCATTTATCGAATCGAAGAAAGAAAAACAATTCCTCATCAAGCCTTGTATCCAGTTGGATCTGGATCTTTTGCTTGTCAATTTCGCAAAGCGATGATTTCAAGCGATCGATAAAAGCACTGATATGCCTTTCTTTTTGCAGATGCAGTTCAAAAATGAAAATTTTTCGTTCGGAAAAACCAGTGGCTGTTATCTTCTTCACCGCGATTTTTTCATTGGTGAAATTAAGAGGAACCAATAAAGAAAACGCCTGCTCGATCGCGGTTAAATTTTCATTATCCTTCTCGTGAGAGAACACAGAGATGGTTGCGTTGTGGAAAAGTTTCATGTGAATTCATCTAGACAGTTTGTTAAGCGAAATAAAAAACTATGCAAAATTTTAGAGGATAGTGATTGATTGATGAAATTGAATGGTTAATGCGTTTTGCTGCCGCGCACTGGCCTTGTAACAGTTAAGGACATGAATAGAGACGCGGCATTATAAGTGCGAGGTGCATTGGCCGAGCCTAAATAACACGCATTTGAAAAATTAACCAGTAGGCATTATTGTTAGACCCATCGAAAGAAATCAATAAAAAATCAAAATGAAATATATCATATCAAAAAATAGAATGAAACAATGACGCTAAACAAAAAAACCACGTAAATTTTCCCTTATTGCAAATGTTCTATAGAACTTATCAGATCCCAGATCTGCGTGCGGGTATACGATTGCAGATTCATATCCTCAGAGATCTCCTCAAGCTGGTGCAATACCTTGCTCTTCTTGATCTCCATTTCCACTTGCTGCATCATTATTTTCCTGATGCCCGAGATCTTAAAGCGAACATTCTTTGGAACAGAATTATCTTCCTCAAGCTCCTGCAGGATCCCCATAACGGGGCTCAGCGCTTCTTGTCCTGTCATCGTAATGCCTAATTAGGCTTCATCTCCAATAGTACTTCCTGCTGGATCTTGCTTGCCTTATCTCGAAATTGTGTTTCCTGTTTTTCCATGGTTCTTATCCGTAGTTCGACAGTCTCTTTCTTTGATTGAAGGTCGGTAAGCAGATCGTCTTTTTTGGTCAAAACCATGATATTGCCAACGATCTTATAGGCCTCAGCAACGCTCTCAAGTTCTTTCAAAGCGGAATCGATCTCTATTTGCTGCAGTTGGAACTGCTGGCGCTGCATAGAAAGTGTCTGCAGGCTTTGCTCAAGCATCTGCAATTGCTGTATTTTCTTCTCTGAATCCTTAGAAAGCTCAGCCATGTTAACGCGCGCGAACTTTGGTTGTTACCGATCGCGGCTTGAAAAGCATCTTAGATCCACAATAGGGGCATCTAATCCTCTTTCGCAGATAATCCGTAGCAACTTTTTTGTTGCAGTCAAAACACTTGTATTCAACCATGAGAACCTCTTATTGAGTCTGTTCGTCGCTTTCTTCTTCTAGGTCATCTTCTTCCGCAGGAGCTTCCTCATCAGGCTGCGCCTCATCGATAAAGACCGTTTTCTTGATAGAATATGCTTTTCCTGTGAATTTGATATTGCATTTCCTGCATTGCCAGATGCCAACAGCAGCTCGCTTTACCTTTACCGCAAGGCAGTATGGGCACTTGTGCAGCCTTCTCTGTTCCTTCTCGATCTTTGCGAAGATGTATTTTGGCTTTGTACCGTATCGTGCGCCAAAACGCTTTGCAGAACCTAGTTTGTCTATTGCTGCTTTTACCATAGTTAGTATAAATGGGGCTGCCCGGACTTTCACCAGGAAAATCGATCTTGATTTTGCCTGTTTTGAACCGAGATCGTCAGGTCCCAAACCTGAAATGATAGTTATTCCAGCACAACAAGTGTCAGGCTGACCAAATTACACTACAGCCCCGATGTGCATTTTGAGGATGAATGATTTGTTTTTAAATGTTTCTATCTGGGATGTTTATAAATGGAAACGTCGAGAGATATATAAGATAAATGAGGTTAAATTACTAAAAAGGCGGCTGTCGTCGCTACGCTCCTCGTCGGCCACCCCGCAGGGGCCCTCCCCCGACCGACCGGCGCCAACGAACTTCTCAGATATGTAACAAGAATAGAAAAATAGCCATTGCACTAAGATAGCAATTGATAAAATGCCGCGCGCCCGCCGCCACGAAAGAAGTGAGTTGCCTAGCCTGTTTGGCGCGGCCTAGATGCATTCGCCTTTGATTTTTAATTAGCTACAAAAACAAATAAAACTACACCCAGCGCCTAACTTTTGACTTATATTTCAAATATCTCTTGCCAAATTTCCTTTCGAGATATTTTTCTTCTCTCTCAATGACTCCGAACCGAATCATTATCAAAACAGGCAGTAGCATGATTAACATAGTCAGAGAATTCACCCAGATAGTTATTCCCAGATAAAAAAGAGTCATTGCAAGATAGATCGGATTTCTCGAAAACCGATAGGGTCCAAAATCAACAATTGCAGTGGTCGGTTTTCTAGGATCGACCTCTGTTTTCGCAGCACCAAACGATTTCATCGAAAAAACCATGAGACAAATTGCGATGATCATGAGGATTATTCCCAGCGGCATCTCTATTATTTTTGGAATGATGGAAATTGGCGTGATGAAATGCAATAATAAGCCGATGATGAGGCCGCTAATATAGACAAGGGGCGGCAACGCGATTACTTGTGGCGAATCCGGTTGTTTAGAGGATTTTTTGAATGCTTTTTTCATGTTGGTCCAAGAAATTTCTGCCTTTATTTTATTTATTATTCTCAACGATTTCTTTCATCTTGGCAAGCACCATTTCCCAGTTTTTCTTCGAATGGTCGGATTCCTGCTGGCTCTTGTTGTTTTCCTGAAGGATTGTAAGTTTTGTTTTCCCATTACCTGACGATAGCTTGTAACTAACCATCTTATAATTTTCAGGTTTATCTTCAGAGCCAGACATTGAACTCCAATAGCTTGTCACGAGAAGTTTTTTTGGCTCGAATTTGAGGATCTTCCCCTTATCTTGGTATTTCTTCCCTTCCCATTCCCCTTCATAAGTAATTTGGCTCCCAACCTTCCAGTCGGTTTTTGTCTCTGTCCCAAATAAATATTGCTTGATCAGTTTTGGATCGGTGAGCGCTTCCCACACCTTAGAATCTGAAGCATTGATCTCAATTGAAGCTTCTGCAGGAAATTTTGGTCCATTTGCTTTGAATTCTTTTTCTTCCAAAAATGTCATGTGGGGCAGATTTGCTTTTGGATCCTGTTTTAATGCCTCGCCATGCACCCGATCGATCACTTGTCTTGCGATCTTTAGGTCATCGCATTTGAACAAAAAGAAGATCTCATTTGCATCATCCGCATTTTGCCAAAGATGCTTCGCATAGAACCCATCCTTTGCGTGCTGGGCTGCATGGTCTTTGAGCATCTGTGCTACCATGTCAATTTTCGCGTTTTTTAATTTTGCAAGTACATGAGGCATGGATTTAGTATGGTTTATTGGTTATTAAGGTTTATGCTATAAACAGTATCTCCGATATTTAAAAATACAAAATTCCAGCCCTATTCAAATTGGAGTT
>CAZFPU010000112.1:0-7242 GCA_964521145.1 uncultured Methanosarcinales archaeon
TGAACCATACCAACACCAGCATCACCTATAATTTCACATTGATAAAAGGCCCTGATGTGATAAACATAACCCTGATGCCAGACAACAAAACAGCAAACATCACCTGGTCTCAAGTCAACTATGCGCAATCTTACAACGTCTTTATCGTGAACTCATTCAACGACTCATTTAGCTCAATTGCCAATAGTAGCGTGATCGGATCGAGTAACCTCTCAGACACGAGTGCGAACACGAGCATGACAAGGTTCTATAAAGTAGCGACAGTAAAAGGAGGCAAGAACAGAACCAGTGACATAATCATTGGAAAATATGCATTTACCCTATTCAATAACTCAAACTCAGATTCCGATTGGATGCTCTTTAGCCTTCCTCTAAACATTACTAATTTCAATCTGACCAATGGCAGCGGCTCTGGAGGGGATATTCTCACGCAGCCGCATGCCTGCATCAACTCTTTGTATCTTTACAATGCAAGCATTGGCCAGTTCATGCGAACAAGATACAATGGATCGGTGTGGAGACCTGTCGCTGGAAGCGAGAATTTCACCTATCTTGCGCCGGGGCAGGGATACTGGGCTGAGATCAACAAGACCTGCAATGTGACTTTTGTTGGACAAGTGCCTTCAAGGAACATAACTATTGAGACAGCGACAGGCTGGAATGTCCTTGGATGGTATTCGCCCAACATGTCGACTTTACCAACAGCGCAACCTCCAGATTACCTGCAGCCTGAACCAGAATACTACCCAATTGAAATGGATCCGGATGAATCGGTGCTTGCAATTGATAGGTACAATCCACAAAGCGATCTCTTCGAGGTAACAGTCCACTTCAGCCCGCAGTGGGGATGGTATCCATCATTTAACAACCCTGAGTTTTTGAGCATCGATCCAATCACTGGATACTATTTTGATGTCACCAGCCCCGGTAGCTGGACCCATAGACCCAACACACAGAAGGATTAGGCAAAGCAAACTAAAGGTAAACAAGCAAGCATGAGGCGCAGGAACTCGCAAAAAACAAGACCAGAAACCCAACAGTGGACCAAGAGGACAAACACGAAAGGACAAAAACCGATCCTTTATTTTTTGTCGTGTTCCCTTGCACTAAGATAACAAAACAGTTTGAGAAAAGATAATACAAAGGCACAATAAAAAGACACAAATAATCAAGCCAAAGATAAATCGATGATTGCGAACAAAAAACTACTCCAAAACAATCAAAAAAAAATGGAAGATAAAGAATCAAAGAATGTGAAAGGCCAACTAAACATAGCGCTATTGTTCATGTTATCATTAATTTTCACATTGAATGCCATTCCACTCTCTTTTGCGATGCCAATCCCCCTTGGCGTCGATGGGACGATCTATGAGCTTGATGGGATAACACCGATACAATCAACAGTTGATTTCAGCGTGAAAAATCTTGACAATGGCCACACAATATCTGGCAGAAGCGAAAAGAAGGGCAAATACTCGGTTGCGATCAGTGGGAATCTCGGCAATACCATTGAAGTCAAGGCCTGGAACAGATACAATCAGGTAAACACAACATTCCAACTTTTAGGGACTTTGCATGATGCCAATCTCTTTTTGAACATGACCTTCCCGCCAATTGAACCAATCATCCTTTCGTATCCAAACACGACTGCGCTTGAAAATTCGCTTTGGCGATATGCAATTGAAGCGTATGATGAAAACCAAGATCAACTCTCGTACGCACTGACTCAGAACCCTTCAGGGATGATCATAGATAATAGCTCTGGAGTACTCTCTTGGTACCCCAATCAAACGCATGTTGGAAACCATTCAATTATTCTATCAGTTTCTGATGGTATTTTCATAGTCAATCAGTCCTTTGTATTAGCCGTTATTGATACAAACAATCCTCCTGTTGTTATTTCCCAGGCACCTTCAGAAGCTTTCGTGCTTCGTCAATACACCTATAGGGTGCAATCATTTGATGCGGACAGCGATAGGGTGCGCTATCAACTGCATGAGGGGCCGAATCGAATGGAAGTTGGTTTGCTTTCTGGGTCTGTGCTCTGGAGACCTTTGCCAAGGGATCTAGGGGAGCATGCTATCTCTATTGTGGTGTCTGATGGGGTCTCTTCTGTTTTCCATAACTTTTCGATCATAGTGCGCCCTTTCATAGAAGGAACAGAAAGCGCGATCGCTCCGATAACCCCAAGCACTGGCTCAGGCGGCGGCGGAGGGGGCGGTCAATTTAGGTCGCTCTCAGTAGATGATGAAGAGCCTTCTGGTGATCTTGAAGTAGAGTCAACTAAAAACGCAGGCACGCTTGCCAGAAACCTTCCAAATAATATCCCGTCCCTAGAGCGGTTAACGTATGCATACATCGTGTCAAGCCAGCTAGAAACAAGCGAAAATGGATCAGTATCATACACGGTACCAAGATCATGGCTCGAAACAAACAAACTTATGCCTGAGGATGTTGTTATCTCCTATTTCGAAGAGGGCACGTGGCATGATGCTCCAACAATTGTTGAGGTCATTGACAATGAAACCATCTATTGTAAAACGCAGAAAACAGGTGCAGATTACTATGCGATAACTATCGCCTCATCAATGGCAAGAAGCGCAAGCCAGCCTCGCGTGAGCGCAATGAAACAGCCCTTCAGGATTTCAGGAGTGATCTATGAGAATAGGAAAAAAGAGATCGAGATGCATGAAATTACTCTCTATGCGACCAATATGAAGACCAGTGAGCAATTCATAGCGCAAAGTTCTCACAAGAGCAATGGCCGCTTTTCAATGCTCCTTCATGGGTCGTATCTTGATCCTATACAGATCCAAGTGATGCCAGCGAACATGACGATATTTGTTGGGCTGCATGATTTTAGCGCAATGCCGATTTATCTCCCAAGATCTGGATTTTGGCAGATCAGCGCAATGGCAGTCTCGCTTCCAGCGGGCAGCGTTTCGATCGCTGGCGCATTATTTTCGCTGCTGCTCCTCTCATGCCTTTTGCAATTTGTTTTTTTTAGAAAATGAGATGATAATTGACATATCTATTTAAAGCGTATTTTCAGAGTCTAATCAAAAAGAGGTAAAAAGAGGAGATGGATACAACAGATACATTATCAGTTTTGCTTCCCAAATTAGTAAAAGGAATCGTAAATGCTGTGCATGATTGCTTCGCGCTCATAGACCAAAATTACAAGATCCTGTGGATAAACAAGGCGCTTGAGCAGAAAGGATTCATTCTTAAGGATATCCAGGGGGAGGATTTCTTCAGGGCATTTGAAAATCTTGAAACTATCCCGCAAGACCATCCGACATTTTTGGCAATGCAGACAAATGAGACCCAGGAGTCAATACGCAAAGGCTCTGATGGCTCCTCTTATCTGATCATTTCGATCCCTATCCAAACCCAAGAAGGCACTTATATCTTAGAAATGAGCAGGGAAATCAAGGCATCAGAAAACCACGAAGCGCAAAAGGCCAAGCAGGAAACAAGCGCAATTCGCGATTCAAAGAAATCAGATCGTAACCTTCCTTTCGAGAAAGTCAGCGAGCATACCTTTGATAGCGTTCTCATAACAGACCTTAAGTACAATGTCATATACGCAAACAGCAGCTTCGAGCAGCTTACTGGATATGATAGGCAGAGCATGCTTGGGCAACCCCCTCTCATATTCAAGCGATCTATGAAAAATGTGGGGGTAGATAAGGAATTCTGGAAGACGATCCTCAATGGGCGCATATGGAAGCAGAATTCAGAGCGAACGAATGACAGTGGCGCGCAATATTTCACTGAAATGAAAGTGGTGCCACTTTCTGATAACCTGGGCACTATCCATCACTATCTTGTCATTGAAAAAAACATCACTGGAGAAAGAAACATGCATGATGACCTTGAGAAATATCAGTTGATCGCCCAGTCCAATCCGGACCCAATGATACAAGTGGACCATGAGGGCAAGATACTTTTCGCAAACAATGCCGCAAACCAGCTTTTTTTTAAAGAAAAAATACTCGACCATATGCAGGAAATCTTTGGCAAAGAGGGAGACTTCCTTATTGCACAACTCAAAGATACGTCAAAAGTTGAACGCATCCAGCATTATTCGAACCTTACGGGCAATCAGTATCAGATCAGTGCTGTGGACATACCATCTGCAGGCGCAATCAACCTTTACTTTTCTGATGTCTCCTCTTTCAAGAAGACAGAGCGATTTTTGCTCGAAAAAAAGATGGAGCTGGAACGCTTCTATAAGATCGCCACAGGCAGGGAGCTCAAGATGATAGAGCTAAAGCAGCGAATCAAAGAACTGGAGAAGAAGCTAGAGGAGCAAAATGCAAAAGATAATTAACGATATATTAAATAAAAAAATCCTAAGTCCCACAAAGACATTGAGGCTTTTTTCGATAATAAGCTTTTGCGTGCTCACCCTTATGATACTCGCGATTGGAAATGTCATCTCTTTGTCCATGAAAAACTCAAAGATCGATGAGATTAGGAGAAGCGCCTCCGATTTTGTGGAAGTGCAGATCCAAAGCCATCTTACCTCGGATCTTTTTCTATCCGATATTCGTCCCGAAGCCTTCGAGGCATTTTCAAGCAATGTCCGCACTGCAGAAGTTTTTCATATTGTCATCTTTAATGATAATAGCACTGTCATCTTTTCGGAACAGAAGGGTCTTATTGGCACGCCATTTTTGCCAACAGAGGAATATCTAGCGGCGATGCAGGGAAACATCATCGCAGTGATTGAAGAATTGGATGATGATCCAGACCATATTCTGGACCCAGGCCACGAGCAATTCATGGAACTCTATGTCCCGGTACGTTTCAATGGTTCAAAAAATATTGTTGGCATTGTTGAGATCTACTACGATATCGATAATCTGAACTCCTCGATTTCCAGATCGAAAAAACTCGTCTGGGGGGTTCTTATCTTCGGTTTTTTGACCTCCTACCTCCTGCTATTTTACATCATTAGGCGTATCGTGCAATCTTTGCAAGAACAACAGTCTTTGCTGGCTCAGGCAAAGGAAAATCTTGAGATCCGATCAAAGAATCTCGAGCAGGAGATCGCAGGAAAGACCGATGAGCTCAACAAGAATGTCGCTGATATGGAAATGCAAAAGAGCGCTATGCTTAACATCATGGAGGATGTTGACGAGACCAATAGGCAGCTTATCGACACCCAAGACAAGCTCAAGGGGAACCTTGAGGATCTAAAACAACTAGATGTCCAGAAGGACCAATTCATTTCGATTGCTGCGCATGAGTTAAAAACCCCTCTAACCAGCATACGAGGCTTCGCAGATCTGCTAAGAAAAGACTCCATATCAGACAATCCAGCTCTTCGCAAAAAATACTTAGAGATCATATTCAAAGATACCAAGAGACTCGGGGAGCTTATCTCCAATATACTGGACCTATCCAGGATGGATATTGGTACACTAAAAATGTCCCTAGAAGAGGTCTCTGTTGCATCGCTTATGGAAGAAGTCAAAGAACAGATGGACATCATCATAAAAGGAAAAGGACTCGATTCTGAGTTTTCCATCGAAGGGGATTCGCTTTCTTTGATGATAGACCAAGGACGCACCATCCAGGTTATCTCTAATCTCATCAATAACGCTGTCCACTATACTGAGCAAGGCAAAGTCTCTGTGCATGCAAGATGCTCAAGCGAAGACGTGTTGTTCAGTGTTTCTGATACTGGCAGCGGCATCCCCGAAGAACACATGGGAAAATTATTTACAAGATTTTATCAGGTAGATAGTCCCCTTACCAGAAAAATCGGCGGCACCGGACTTGGGCTTTCATTGTGCAAGGGATTTGTCGAGGGAATGGGGGGAAAAATTTGGATTGAGAGTAAACTGGGTAAAGGCTCTAGCGTTTTCTTCACACTGCCAATTAACCCAATAAAAAAAGGAATGGAGTTCAATCTTTTCGAAAAAGAGGCAAAGGCAGCACCGCAGAAATCTGCCAGCATCATTGATATCAAATGAGATCATCTTCTAGAAAGACCGTACCATTTTGAAAATTCCAGCTCCTATTTAGTGAGGGCCTTTCTCATTTCTTTTCTCAACCGAATGAACCCATAGGTCATGCATATGAAGGCGGGTAGCCAAAAAAACTGCTCCACGGTCTCAATAGTTGCCTCAGGGACCAAAATTACCTTCCAACTTTCTGTTAGTAGTTCCCAAAAATGGTTGAGGCTCATAAGGGCAAGAAACAAAAGAAAAGGGATGATTATGGCAGCAATAATTTTACCAGAGTATTTTTGATTTATTCTTATCCAAAAAAGCTTGGCCGCTGCAAAACCGGCAAGGCCAAAAGCAATAAAGTGGACAACTCCTCCCTTATCCATAAAGCTGCCATCAAACAAGGAAGCTACCCATTGATTTGCCGCTTCTGCACCTAACAAGAGAATAGCGGCAAGTAATCCGAATAGGCCAAGTATAATCGAATCATTTTTTGTGAATCCTACTAATTTCTGGCCTTTGGCCGTCGAAATTATCTTAGTAAGGGCAAATAAGAATGACACCATAGCGAGATAAAAAAGCAAATGCCACCAAACTTGAAGGGTTATATCCTGGATTTCTAAGATTTCAAGGTCGTATAACAAAATCACTACTCTTGATAGTCCTAGCAAGATCATTCCACTCAAAATGTAAATGAAGGGCATGCCAAATGTTGAGGTCTTAAATTTGTGAATCACCGTAATGTTGAGCAGCACTGCAACAATGATAAAGACAAAAATAAGCGCTTCAAGCCAATGCGCTATCACATCAGCACCAATTGCATCTTCATCATCTTCTTGGGCCAGTATAGCCGGGACAGAAAGCACACTAAGCAACAATACAAAAAGCAACACACTCTGTTTTTCCATGGTAGCTCATCTCCTTTGTTATTTTTCTGAATGGGATCCTCAATCCAATCGCAGCTTCAGTTCTGGAAATTTTTTGATGATTTTTTTTAATAATTCATCAGCAGCGTCTTCTCCTAGATAATCAGAAAGCATTTTATGCGATACGTCAATTACTTCCTGAGGGTTATTACTATCATAATTTTTAGTTAATTGTTCCTTGAGACCTTCCCCAAAAATAGGAGTAAGAACCCCAAGGATTTCCTCTTTTAGATCAACCATTCTTTTCCTTTTCGACCTTGAGCAAGGCGATCTCTTTTTTAAGATTCACCATCTGCAATTCTCGGTCTATGGTCATTTTATTAAAACGCTCAAGCTCATCAACTTTCGAGCTA
>CAZFPU010000113.1:0-7180 GCA_964521145.1 uncultured Methanosarcinales archaeon
TGATAAAAATAGCTACGATTTCCGAACACCCCGAAAATTGAAAATTTTCGATGAACCACTCGTTTGTGGAACCACCCTACCATGCCACGCGTGTTTCACCGGTGGTTTTTGACATGATGACTTCTATGGGGCTTGCAGCTATCCAAAGGTATTTAATGGCCCCTTTACTGTATGTTCTCATGGCGAAAAAGAACTTTTTATTATTGTCTTTAGATGATGCGGAGGCAAAGAAAGTAGCAAATATTGTTGGCAATGATTCCTGCAAAAAGATACTTGATTTTCTCTCAGAAAAAGAAGGTACTGAAACGGAGATAGCAAAGGCGCTCAGCATTCCCCTATCGACTGTCCATTACAACCTAAAGCTGCTTCTCGATGCCAAGCTCATCGATGCTGATGAATACCACTACAGCGAGAAGGGAAAGGAAGTATTCCACTACAAGCTGGCAAACAAATACATAATAATCACTCCAAAAAGAGAAATTGGTCTTATGCAGAAACTAAGGGGCATCCTACCCGTTGGTCTTATTGCGTTAGGCACGGCTTTTGTCTTGGAGTTCACCAACAGGTATTTTGCATCAAGAATAATTGAAACACCAGAATCAGCACCCTTGATGCAAAAGGCTATGGTAGCTGAAGAATCCATGGCAATGATGGCTCAGGATGCCGCAGTTGCGCAAGATCAGGCTTCATTGTGGATGATGATATATGAATCGATCGCGTTTTGGTTCATCATTGGGGTAGTTTTTGCGCTTGTGCTGATAGTCTTGTTTAATTATAGGAAAAAATAAATTCTTGCAGTATTACAGAGAGCGCGTGCCCAGTTTTTGAGTAAAGGTAATGGAAAACCAATACTAAAAACCAATACGAAAGACCCATCAGGCAAAACAGGATAAGACAAAAAATCAAAAAACCGCGACGCAGCCGCGCAATGGCCCTGGGAAACATTAAAAAGAGAGAAAGCGAGCCGCGGCATTATACAAGCGAGGCATCATTGGCCGAGCCTAAATAACTAGCTTTTGATTTGAATTACAATATTGGTTTGGTCAAGAGCCGTTATGCAAGAAAATCAATAACTTTAAATTGACTTGAAGTCTTCGCAGGCTATTTATATAGAGCTTCATTTCAAAAAAGAAGGTGATCCACATGAATGGAACAATATTTAGGAATATTTTGATTGTTTTGAGTCTTACTGGTTTGTTTTTGCTTGCAGCGTGCGATCAAACAACGTCGCAGCAAACTCAAAGCCCCACTCCAAGCCCTCCGAGCACCAATCAGGCTACGCTTGAGGGTTCTCAGGAGGTAAAGAAATTCAATTCAGTCGCAGAGATAAAGGAATTCTTGCAGGCGCAGCAAAACCAGAATAGCAATAACAATTATTATGGCGGCGCTGGCATGATGATAAAGAGCGCCTCTCGAGATTCGGCGATGGCAGAATCCGTGCAAGCTCCTTCAGCTGCTCCGATGACAACCAATGGCGGCGGCGCTGACGATTACTCGCAAACTAACGTCCAGGTCAAGGGCGTTGATGAAGCTGACTTTGTCAAGAATGATGGCAAGTACATCTACATGATCTTACAAAATAAACTGATCATAGCAGATGCGTTCCCTGCAGAAGACGCAGAGATCGTCTCTGAAACAAAGATAGAAGGAGAAGCAGTCGAGCTCTTTGTGAATGGAGATAGATTAGTAGTCTTTGTCCATGGGCAGGACCAATCATTTGTATTATCTCAATATGATATAATCCCCTACCCAAGATACACGACAAGGACGCACGCCTTGATCTATGATATCTCAGATAGGGAAGATCCGGAACTCATTAAGGACTACAATCTCAATGGGTATTATTTCGATGCGCGCATGATAGGAAACCATGTCTATTTCATAGCCAAAGATGATGTCTATTATTACAATGGGCTCATTGACACACCGATGATAAGAGAAGACAAGAGGATCGCACTGCAGCCAGAAATCTACTATTTTGATAATCCGGAAGGAAACTATGTGTTTCACACCATTGCTTCATTTGATGTGACCAATCCAGATGAGCTGGAAGCGAAGTCCTACATGATGGGTTATTCGAATACGATGTACGTCTCTGAGAACAACATCTACATTACGTATCAGAAGAACTTGCCTTACTACTATTATGAGAGGCACAACGAGGAGCGATTCTATGAGATAATTGTTCCATTGTTGCCAAGCGATGTGCAAAGCAAGATCAGTGAATTGAAGGGAAACAGCGACAATTCCTATGAGAAATGGAGCAAGATCTCTGAAGTTTTGCAGGAAATGTACAATAGCATGGATGAGCAAGAGAAGCAGGAATTGCTAAAAGACATGCAGGAAGTCATCGATGAATACGAAGCGAAGCTGGATCAGGAAAGAAGAAAGACCATAATCCATAAGATCGCAATCGATGAAGGCAGCATCGAGTATGAAACCAAGGGAGAAGTGACTGGTTCACCGCTCAATCAGTTCTCGATGGATGAGCATGATGGCAACTTTAGGATCGCTACCACAACGTATGTATGGACCAGAACCAAATCAACGATGTATAATAACGTCTATGTGCTTGATGCCGACCTAGAAGTGATCGGAAAAGTCGAAGACATCGCTCCAGAAGAGCGAATCTACTCGACCCGATTTATTGGCGATAGGCTCTACATGGTGACTTTCAAGAACATCGATCCATTCTTTGTGATCGATCTAAGCAACCCGAGCGATCCAAAGATACTTGGCGAGTTAAAGATACCGGGATTTTCAGACTATCTCCATCCCTACGATGAAAACCATATCATCGGTATTGGAAAAGAAACTGAGGGCAATGAATGGGGCGGCGTCTCAACGAAAGGCGTAAAGCTTGCCTTGTTTGATGTTTCAGACGTATCAAATCCAAAACAGCTAGGCAAATACGAAATTGGAAAGCAAGGCACCGATTCAGAGGCATTGCGTGAGCACAAGGCATTCCTCTTCGATAAGAACAAGAACGTGCTGGTGATCCCCATTCGTGAAGTTACTGGAAGGATGTATGACAATAAATATGGCTACTATCGAGACGATGTATGGCAAGGTGCTTATGTCTTTGGCTTGACCCCAGAGGATGGATTTGAGCTAAAGGGCAAGATCTCGCATGGCTCTGAGCAAGTGGATCCGTATTACTGGGATTCGCCGCATTCAGTCAGAAGGGCATTATACATGGATGATGTGCTCTATACGATTTCCATGCAGTCGATCAAGATGAACAGCCTTGAAGACATAAAAGAAGAGATTGGGACAATAAGGCTTCCCTACCAAAAACCTGACTATGGATACTATCCTGGTTATCCAACGCCAATGCCACGACCAGTAGAATCCACCGCTGTTGGCAAGGCAGAAGCAGGGGTTGCGGTAAGCACGGTAGAGGGATAGGCTTTCTTTTTGTTTTTTTATTTTCTTTTATTGTTTATTTTCTTGATTTTTGATCCATTTTCTTCGATTTTTTATTGGGGGTTTTCTTGTTATTTGCTTATTGGGTTTTATCTGTTGAGTCGTTTTATGGGCGTCTCATTTGTTGGGTCACGTTCAATCGCTCTTGGCTGTATAGTTTCTAAAAACTCGTGCAATGGAACAACCGCGGGAAATAGATTAGTGCTCTAGGGGTTTAAACCCCCCTACCTTCAGGTCGATTACTAAAAAATCATATATGGTTTCATTGGGTAGTTTGGTGCAATGACTTGGACCCAATAACTAAGCACATTGGAGAGCAGTTCATGTTGTGCTTTTTTAATAATCGGGAAGCCCCATCCCTTTAGGGGGGGTCACAATACGCAGCTGAGATTAAAAGATCGTTAGAGTCACGATTGAACCACGTAAGGTCTTGGCAAGATGTTTCTCATAATTTCAATTTCTTCCTAACAACAGAAACAACCTCGGGGAACGTATCCTGATTCTCAAAAAAATGCCCTTTGTCATCAAACTCATGGTACTCTGTTTTCAGCATTTTATTGATATGCTGGAATTCCGATAAAGGGATGAACGGGTCATTTTTTGAACCAAATTGAACTATCCATCGTTGATTTTTTCGAATTGCATCCCAATTCCATGGCCTATCAAAATATCCGCTCTGTTTTTCCATTTCATTTCCCAAATCAGTATATGATGGGCTGATAAGGATCGATCCAAGCAGCTTATTATTTTCAGCAAATCGCATCGCAGCGACCGCGCCGGAAGAATGTCCGATCAGGATTGTCTTATCGTCAGCATGCAGCTTATCTTTAAGAAAAGGGATCCAGTATTTTTCCCTTGCAATTATGGAGTCCGGAAATGTTTCTCCGATAACGTCAGGGCCAAGCTTTTCAAGTTCGCTTTTGAGCCAGGGCATCCACGCATATGACCAGCGCATGGTATCATTGCCGTGGATGAGGATTATTTTGGTTGTCATTTCGAAGAGAGCAGTGATACTGTTTTGTCTTGGTGAATCTCTAAGATCTCAGTCCCTCATGAACTGATGCTCCCTCCCTACCAGAAGCACGGTGATAAGGATACCCACGGTCATCACGATCGGGAAAAGAATTTGCAAGAGCGTAAATGAGCTTTTGGGTTCTTTTACGACGCTTGCAGCAGTAAGGACAGTGGCTGTATCTTCCATTTGTTGCCCCTCTAGGACCCCCTCTACTGCGTATGATACTGATATCGTTTCTGGTGCGGTGGCAAACTCCCATGCAATAACTGGGTCGTTATCAACTATCTGGACATTTTCCGAGAAAAAACTGATCTTTTCTGCCGAATTTGCAATGTTCTTTGGAATCTCCTCGTAAATGGTCAGATTCTCCACGAGTGCCTCTGGCTCAATCAACAGGGTAACGATCGTCCTTCCATTTTCATGCCTTATCATCTTCTGAACCACAATATCTTGGGCTCTGCTCACCCTTTTATCAAACTCCTCAAGCTCTTGATTCGTATCCAGTAATTGTATCTGCTCATCAATCTTGCTTTCTAGTGTAGCCAAGCTTTCTTCTTTGATGGAATCGCGAATTCGCTGGGCGCTCTCCCTCGCAACCGCTTTGTTCTTGATGGAATTAAGCCGGGTTGCTGATGGTTTTTGCACCCTGATGGTGGATCCCTCCTGGTCTAAGGGTTCCTCCAGGATGCTCGAGGGAGCCTTCTGTTCGCTCCTTATCAATAGATCAAGAACTTTTGTTTTCACTTCAAGGCCAATGGCCTCATGCTGGGCTTCGTTTATGAGTTCCGTGTTATTCTCAAAAACATTCTCTGCAACCTGCTGTGATACAACATCGGCTTTCAGTGCAGATTCGTTCCTTATATTGCTGATAATTTTCATTGCTTCTGCATCCCACGTTTCTGGAGTGGCTCGATCTAGCTGCTCGCTCTCGCATTTAGTGACGGCGATCCAGCCAGACCCATCGGCGAGGCAGCGCAGACCCTGCAAACGTACCTGGCCGCAATCCGATCTTTTGGTTTCCCCCGGTAGACACGCGCGGACACATTCATTAGTGGTAAGTGTCACTCTGTCCTCAAACCCGCTGCCAACAAGCCTGTACGTGTAGTCTGATTTCTCACGAAGATTTTTATGGATGAAACCAGTTTGCGTTGTTTCCGTTAGGAATGTTGTTGCCTCGCAGTCTTTTCCAATGCAATAAAATAGTGAATATTTTGATCCAATGGGTCCGCCCCATTCCAATAAGTTCGACAGGGGTGCGGGACAGGAGTTCGTCTTTTTATTAGTGAACCTGATCTCAAGGGGTTTTGGGCATTGGTCATCGGCCACATCTTCACAAGGACCATAGGAACCAGTCGCACTGCATTTTTTGATGCCCGGGCAACTCTGTGAGGTGATGCAGTTTGCGCTCGTCAGCGGAACACAGTACGCGATAGGGGGTATATCTATCGGACAATTGTCATCTGATTTATCGCGACACGGCTGCCATTGACCAGTGCCATCACACTGCCTCACCCCTGGGCATCCAGAGAGTTCACAGCTAAGCTGCCTTCCTGGATCACAGTCGTAATAGGGTGTGGTATTGATATACGGACATCCATCTCCTGGGAAATCTACACAGGCATTCTTATTGCAGCTCCACTCCCCAGGACAATTGTCTGTGGTTCTGCACGATTTGCCATCAGTGCATACAGCGGGACAATCATCATTTGGCGCATCAAGGCAGCTTCCCCAATTTCCAGAACTGCAACCCTGTATTCCCGGGCAGTTGCTTTCGGTTGTGCATGCCTTTGATTGGCCAGACTGACATTGTGCTGTTTGCGGGCAATCATCATTAGCTATGTCAGAGCATTCCCCCCACATTCCATCTGTTTTACATATCTGGGTCCCCGGGCAGTTGCTTATGGTGCATGCCTTAGATTCATCAGTAACGCATTGTGTTGGCTGAGGGCAAGTATCGTTGGCCACATCAATGCATACTGCCCACGTCCCATCTGGTTTACAAACGTGTATTCCCGGGCAGTTGCTGGCCGTGGTGCACGAACTCTGGGTTTGAGGGAGGCAGTCAAGTGTGCAGGTGGGTGCGTTAAGATCCTCGATGCAGACTGACCACGCGGAATGGCTGCAATCTGCATAGAGTCCTCTTGATTTAGTTCCGCAGTATCCGCAGCTTTGTCTTTCAGTGGTGACTGAGCACACACAATCAGACCACTCGCATTTGATCTTCTCATTTTCTCCCTCTCCTTCCTCCTCCTCCTCATCCTCTTCCTCATCCTCCTCCTCTTTTTCACATTTGACGTGCCTTGTTCCCCTTCCTCCTTCACAAGACTCAGTATCGCCTTCGCAGTATGTCTTGGGGCAGTCATTGGTACCCTCTTCGTTTGTGGAAATGCACCCGCAAAGTGTTGTTGTTGGTTGCGATCCATCTGGAGAAGCTGTGGACCCCAAGGCTATAATCAATAGAATAAGCAAGGAACTCCTGATTGCAATGCGATACATATCCATTGCATGGTATTTTGCATAAACAAGTATTTATACATTTGCATCACTCAAGGGCACCGTTCAAAATGTAGGTTAGCGCGCTTAAGGCCGAGCATGGTAAGATCCAATAACGAACTGACCAGGGGGTTGTCCTAGTGGAAATGCGCTCATTTCCGGCATGCCAAAAATCCGCAGATTTTTTAGCACGCTGCCCATCACTCAAGAAATCTGAAGTTTGGCTTAAGATTCGATCATTCGAAA
>CAZFPU010000114.1:0-7099 GCA_964521145.1 uncultured Methanosarcinales archaeon
GCATTATCACCGTTTTCTTTAGGAGCGTTGCGTGAGCGGTTATCCATAGCGAACCCAGCACATGCCGATCCATTCTTTTTTCTTTCAATTAATTTCAGTGATTCATCTGCTTCAAAATTCAATTTTTTTAATTATAGATCGTTAGGCCATGGCTCGTTTCGTGTTGGTAATTGGTTTTTGTCTCGTCGAGCAATAGGCCTCTGTTAAAATTAATCCTTAACTCATAGTCATAGTGGGCGCGCAAGCGCAAATGTGTGTGATGGTGGAAAAAAGGAGTAAGATAGCGTTAGCTGTAGTGCTAAGCGCTTTATTTGCCTTAGCTAGCGTGCTAGCCCAGAATAGCTCTGGCTCTGGGCAATTTATTTTTTCTTCAGATGAAATTTTTTTGAATCAGAGAGCCACTATTTCTCTGATCAATTCTTCTCATGACACCAATCACTCCGCCTCTTTTTTTTCCAATTTTTCAACTAATTTTAGTTCAAATAATCTTTCCATTGTCATACTAAAAAATAACAATTCCTGGGTTTACTCGAATGCCTCTTCAATCCAATTTTTACCCAATGAAACTGGCAACCACTCAATATACCTAAAAGAGAACAATAAGACGATACTAAACCAAACCTTTTTTGTAAAGGAAGGCGCGTTTTCAGAAGAGCCAGAACTCTTTTCAGATAAATCCTCATATCTTCTGGGAGAATTGGTTCTGATCTATTTCAATCACACTTTACATCAAACTCTTTCTGTGAGCAGCGGGCAGCAACACTATGACACGAATTTTAGCACAAGCCCTGCGCTCTTTTATCCACCACATGTTGGAGAGTACAGCATGCATCTGCATTCAAACGCAACAAACACCACTATGACCAGTTCTTTTGTTGTGCTAGAAAAAAAGCATGCATTGCTTATCCTTTCCAAAAAAGCATATGGCATTGATGAGCCTGTTTTGATAACCATAAACAGCAGCTCATCAGATGCCACTTTTTATATTATATCGGGAGAACAGGCATACCGGCTGCTTGCTTTGGTCAATGAGACGATCAGATTCTTGCCAAAGAAAGAGGGATTCTTCAAAGCGCGGCTCGAATTGAATGGAAGCATACTTGCAGAGGAAGCATTTGAAGTTAGCAAGCAAGAGCAAATGCCTTTTTCATTAAATAGCATTATCTTCTATGGTTTGGATCCAATACTCATTTCCATTCATGCGCCAATTGAGCAGTTGATCATTGAAAATAATGGCCACTCGCAGTCCTTGCTTTCCATCAATGATTCATTCTTGTATACTCCGAAGGCATTCGGAACTTATACCATCTCTGCATTGGCCAATTCAGCTTGGCACAATTCATCTTTCACGGTCATTGAAAAACCGTCTCAGAAAATCGAATTCGAGATACCAAACCCTGCGATACTAAGCATTGATCTCAAGAGTGAGATAGAAAACAGAAGGAACCTGCTCAACATCCTCTTTGGTATAAATGCCATCTCGCATCTAAGCTTCTCAATCGAGGGCCACGAGCAGGATGCGCGATTTAACCTATCGGCAGTACAAAAAACGAGCAATGAATTCGAGGTGCGAATCCCCTATGGCAGCCTCATCGAGCCAAAAGACTACATGCTCATTGCGAATGCAACCATCAATAATGACAACGTTATCATATATGAAAACTTTAGCTGGATTGGCGAGGCTCAGGTAGTTCAACCGGATCGGGAGCAAGCAAATCGACTCATAAGAGGGGGGGTCGCATTCGCATTTTATTTGGATGAACCGGCCCAACTAAGTGTCGATTTTACCAATCTCATCCCCGCAAAACGAGATGTGCTCGAGCTTGCGCTAAAAAAACTCAAGCTCGAGCAGCTTACTGCTACCGTTAGAGACTTCGAGCAAGATGGACGCTTTAATCTAAGCGCGCAGCATCTGGAGCTTGACAAATTCAACATAACCATTGAGCCAGATCCTGCAATACTGCGCGGGCTCTATGTGCTTATAGCCAATGCAACCTACGAAAACGTATCATATGGCCAGGAGATCATCTTCAATTGGGGCATCGAGGATCTTGCCTTCTTTAACCGCGAGCTTAGCAGGCTAAGCAGCACCAACGCAACTGAACGCACCTCAAATAACAACACATCAGTGAACCAGTCGAGCGCCGCAGTGAACATATCAGATCGCTCAAACCAAACACAGCCAACTTTTTTCTCCCTGCAAACAAACAAGCATGAGTATGAGATCGGAGAGGAAGTCTTGATACAGACCAACGCATCGCAATTATCGGTCATCATAGAAGATGAACAAAACACGTCCAGTGTAATTGAGACGAAAGGAAACGCGACATTTGTTCCAAAACAAACGGGTGTATATGGAATCTCAAGCCAAGAAAATGATACTGAGGGCACTGAACTTTTATTTGTTGTGGTCGATTCATCAATACGAGATATTGAAGCACCTACTGGAGGATTTGTCATCCATGATGGAAAAGGAAACCAAAGCCAGGGCACCATAACTTTTTATCGTAATGGAACCATGATCGGCAATCTCGAGAGTGCAAAGCCGGGAGCATTCAGCATACGAGGCACAACTGCTCGGGAACTTACAATCTGGAGCAATGGAAATCAAGGCAAAGGTCATATCGTTCTCAAAGAAGATCCTACACAGACGATCTACTCACTCGATCAACTCAAAACGGATGAAGACACGCTGCTCTATGCGGTCAAACGAAAGATAATCAATCGGACACAAAAACCTATTTCGGTGCGAGAAGATAGCTTTGCTGCGGTGAGCGCGCTTGTTTCCAAAGATAGATTTCGAATGCCTTCTCTTGGCATCGATCTATCAATTATGCATCTCAAAGACACTGCCTTGCCGATTTTTGAGTCGAATGTATCAAGCGAGCCAATCGTGGAAAACCAGACTTATTCTGTAGAGGTGCTTCCTGAGTCGACTTCCATCCAAAGCATTTTCATCGAAGATCTCAATTACACAGGTACTGTCTCTCTGGGTTTTGCAGCTATCGATATCGATAGCCAGTCGCAGCTTGATGGCATCGACATTGTGAATGCGTTCGCGATCGATCCAAGCCAGCTTTCGTTCACGCAAGCGAAAGTAACTGCAATAGCCAAAGGAAACGTGCTGCACAAATGCAGGGATTGGAATTTCTCGACGCAAACCTGCTTTGGATCGTGGGAGAAGATAATGGATCTGATCCCTGGAAGGCAATATACGTTTCCCTTGACTCCCGAGGATCCGGGATACGCAGAAACCGGTCTTGCATCGATAAACACTCAGAAGTCTATCTACCATCCGGGCGAAGAAGCAGAGATACTTATGGTTGTCTTAGATCAGCAAGGTAAATTGGTTTCGGATGCCAGCGTCTTTCTCAATGTAACTGATCCCAACGGAATTTCAACAATATTTTCAACTTCCTTAGGGACTGTAACTTTGGAAGAAAAAGGAATCTATCGGGCTGCGTACAGCGAGACTGGTGTCGAAGGAGAATATTCGATGTTTGTCCATGCGACAACTACGACTATGAATAACGCAATGCTTTCATCCTTTTTTGTTGTGGATTTCTATGAATTCGATATCCTAAGAGACACGCCCGTTACCACTGATCCGTTCAGGGAGCCATTCACCTCCTCGATACGAGTGGTTTCATTTGTCAATGATACGACGTTTGATTTTAGCGAGGTTCTCCCAATTAATTTCACGGTTGTTAATGCCGGCGGTGCAAGCATAAGCACTCTAGGAGACAAAACAATACTGACATGGAAGGATATGGACAGCAATGATCAAGTGACGTATATCGCGATACCTCCCCTAAGAACTCCTGAGCTGTGGGAGATGGGAGAATCATTTGTTGACTACAGCGGTGGCAGATTCAACGAGGCGCGCCCATGGTTTTTGGCTGTCGATCCTGCATCGAATGTAAATCTTTCACAGCCTGACGCAGCCGCCCCTGGAATGAATGTCATCGTACAGTTTGTCGGAGATGATTTTGATAGTGCGGACACTATTGCAGTCAACACCTCGGATATCTTCATCGGGCAGAAAATAATCTATAACCAAAGCGGCCATGTGGTTCAGAATAACGGTAGAATAATGCAAGTGCCATTCTTCGTATCTTCATCAGCTGCGGCCCAAATTGTTGGGATCAACATAAGCGCGGTACCTATTGGAAGGACATTTACTATTGCAAACCCAAGACCCGGAAGCGGCAATTTCTCGAGTGTCGCATCCGGTGAAAGAAAGATAGGCGATGGAAGGAATGGAACCAAAACCCAGGGAAACACTATCCTCCTTGAATCATTGGTCATTCCTTCAACGGTTACGGTAAGCATTGACATGGGCGATATAGACAATGCGATTGCTAACGGAAATCAAAGCTTCCTGCCAGTCTATATCTTGGTGCAGGGAATCGTCAATATTTCAGGGACGCTCAATGTCAGCGGAGCAAAAGGAATCGATGGCTCTGCTAGCGCTGCAGGACGTGGTGGTGATGGCGGCCCTGGAGGCGGCGGAGGAGGGGGCGGCGCAGGAGATCGCAATCTTGGAGGTCCTGGCGGCGCAGGATTTACCGGCGGCGGCGGAGGCAGCTGTGAAGATGACCAGGGGACATGCACCGAGGGAGATGGCGGCGGCGGTTCTGGCGGTCCTGGAGATGCTGAAAACCAGGGCGCGAGTAGCGGCGGAGATGGAGGTGTTTCACTTTCCCAGGGAGTCAGCGGCGGTGCTGGAGGCGTTGGCGATGGTACTGATGGTGCTGGCGGCGGAGGAGGCACTGGGGTCTTCTTTGGATCGAGTGGCGCCGGCGGTTCAGATGCGGCAGGCACTAATGGTGCTGGTGGCTTCGGTGGAGGAGGCGCAGCATTCACCGCAGGCGCTGGAGGGGGGGGATTTGGTAGTGCAGGAACAACAAGCTCTGGCGGAGGAGGCACGGTTCATGGGAACGCCCATCTATTGCCGATAACCGGAGGTTCAGGCGGAGGCGGAGGCGGCGCAGGTAATTCAAATTCAGAGAGTGCAGGCGGCGGAGGAGGCGCAGGAGGCGCAGTCTTAATTTATTCAAGGAAAAACATCACGATTACTGGAAGGATACGAGCTGAAGGGGGCATGGGGGGCCTAAGAATGTCTACCACTCAAGGAGATGGGGGAGGAGGTTCAGGCGGATCGATCACTCTTATGGCTCCATCGGTAAACGTTACTGGCATTCTCAACACAAGCGGAGGCATGTCAACGAATGCAGGCGCCGGCGGTCTTGGAAGGATAAGAATTGATAGCATCTCATCATTTCAGGGGCTTCAATCAGGCAGCGTTGCCGCAAGCAATTTCTCGGGTCCATCGATACTTACGCTCAACTATACAAACATAACCGGACGAGCCAATGCAAGCTCTCCTATTATGGTAATTGTTCAGGATGCATCAACAACAGAATTTTTCAACGGATCTGCCAATTCAAACGGAAGATTCGCAATTTCCTTGAGTCCATCTGCCGGAAGAAAATATGTGATCGTGCTGCAAAACAGCTCTGATGGATTAGTTGCCGTGATGAGCACGGCAGCGCTTGGGAATATGACCGTTCCTGATCTGGTCCCTCCTCGAATCAATATATCGACCAACCCGGTAACTCCTTTGACTGGGGTTCGGCTCAACGTAACTGCTGAGCTAAGCGATAACGTAAATCTAAGCACCTGTAATTTTTTCATGAATGGTACTGCAAATGGCGCATTCATAATCCTTAACAAAACAGTTAGTGGCACGAGTGACGAATGTTCTCAAAATTTCACGATGCCAGCAGCCGGCACCGTCATCAATTTCACGGTGATCATCAATGACACGAGCAGAAACACCAATCAATCATCAATTATTGCGGAAGTGTCCCTGGTCCCTCCCAATGTTACTCAGATAAGCTGCTCTGTCAATGGAGGCGCCTTCGCTTCATGCACTGCTCTTGATTTCGCAGAGACCTTAAGCACGGTGCGCATCGCATGCAACTCATCGAATCTAGGCGGAGTGATCAGCAACGTAACATTCATCTTGACAAACTTAGATGACAATAAGGAGTTCTTCAATGCCAATGTCTCAAGCGCCGTGAGCGGATTTTACAGCTACAGTCCTAATCTCGAGATACGTGATTCGGGAGCGTTCAACTTGCGTACCATATGCGCTGAAAACCCAACTACCACCAATGATACGAACTGGACGATCTCCTATGGCAATTTGTCAGCACAGCTAATCAGCCCGGCAGCAAATGTCAATGTCTCGAGAAATACGTTCTTCAATTTCACGGCACAAGTGGCCTGCGTTGGTGGCGAATGCGGAAACGTAAATACGACTTTGGATCCAATCTCCACTGCTGGCTTTGTCAGATCAATTGAGAACATCTCAATTTCCCTAACGACAGCGCAGACCGCCAATACGGGATCATTGACCAAAGGACAGAACGCCTCAAACACCGTGCTCTTTGCGACCCGCGCCCTTACCACTGCAGGGGGTACGGATGACGATTGGGACTCTTTGAATCTTGATTTTTACCTCTCAGGCATAACCGTTACGGCACAAAGACTGTCAACCGATTCAAAAGCATTATCTGGAAGCATCTACGCCGTCGAATTTGATCCAACTCAGGTACGGGTGCAAAACGGCTCATTTACGATTGGTGCAGCTTCCGCTTCAACCACGGTCTCCATAACTTCTGTGGATAGAAGCAAAGCTGCAATGGTCTTCTACTTTCGCTCAAGCACGGCAACTGCCAATGAGGAGGATGAGAACGCGATCAAAGGAAATTTTTCTGCAGACAATCAGCTCACGTTCCAGCGGGCAGTATCTGATAGTGGCGGAGCAATCACCGGCCACTGGTTTGTCTTTGAGGATCTAGGCGATAATTTTGATGTTCAGGCCAGGGATTTTATTATTGCTGGAACTGCAACGAATGGAACGGCTACCATAAATCCGATGCAGACAAACAAGACATTTACCATTGCCTCCTTTCAAGTGCCAACCATGAGCGATGCAGACCATGCTGGTACGGGTTCGATCGTTGTGGATTTGCAAAATGGAAGTCTGATTAGGGCATCTCGCAAAGTGGCCGATGCGGCTGCACTGATA
>CAZFPU010000115.1:0-7064 GCA_964521145.1 uncultured Methanosarcinales archaeon
ATTCACCGACTCAAAAGGAAATTATAATTACACATTCACCTCACCCTCTGGTTCAGGAACCTACCCAATAAAAGTAAACACCACATGGCAAAACACGATTCCTGGAGAATCATTAAGCACACTTTCCCTCTACGCAACAAGAGGCAACCTCAACATCAGCGTCTTCACCCTAAATGATTCCTATAGAAGAGATCAAATCGTGATGCTTACCGATCCGCCTGAAATTATGCCAACAACCAATGACCAAAAACCCATCCTTGAAAATCCAAAAGCAGCAGGTACAACGATCAATAAAGAATCATCAAGAATTGAAAATAAAAAAGATACAAAGAGAGATGGGCATGAAACTAGAATAATTCCATTGGGCATTGGTTCCTATCCCTGGCTCCTTTTGTTGCTTATCTCCGTACTATTATCTCTTAGCATAGCAGGATTCTCACAGCAAAAAGCACAGGCAGGACTTCTATTCATTATGCTCGCAGTATTCCTGCTCTTGATACCATTCATTTCATCATTTAGCGGAACGGGAGGGGGATACAAGATAACGACAGGCAACATCCCACTCGCATCAGATCACGATGTGAATGGATCTGGATACAATCTCTCTTTCCAACTAATAGAGCATCCGGTCGGAAGGGAAAATGAGAGCAACTACAACCTCACCCTTGGAATGATCCCATTCACCGGCCATGTTGCCCTGCCTCTGTATTCAAAATTCGATGGCACAACAACCAATTTCGCACTGGTTGGCGATCTGAACTTTGCGTGCAACGTGATCCTTGATAACAGGACAGCGGGAATGATCGAATGGCGCAATTGCATCAACGCGGAAGGGCAGGATTTCGATACGCATGTCATCATCGGTTCAACCTATGCAAGCGTCGCTTCCAGCGGGCTCGATGCATCGGTAAACACCTCAGCCAATATAACGCTGCGAAACGTGCTTAGCATCAGGTATCCAGGAATCCTAAAAGATGGGGGATATTGTCCTGAGTGCTCATTGTTGTCATGGAATTTCACCACGAGAACTGCTGTTTTCAATACATCGAGCTTTAGTAATTTCAGCCTCTATGAGACGAACCAGAGCAAGGTCGCAAACAACGGAACAGAGGATACCTTGTTTTATGTGCTGTTGCGTGTTGATTACTATAACACCTCAACGACGCAATGGGTCCCATCCAACACGGTCGTAAATGATGTAGTGCCACGATCGCTAAGTCCCGGAGCAACCCTGAAACTCGATACACTCTTCAATGGGCTTTGGAACACCACAACCAATTCCACGCATGGCTCTGGGCTCTATAGAGTATATGCGGGCGCTCGCTACGCGAATGGTTCATTCATGCAAAATCCTGGCGGGGCAAACATCACCGCGTGGTGGAATTTCAGCGTGAACATCTCGTCGGTCGTATCAACCAACTGCAACTGTCCTGAGGATAATGACTGGATCGTTCCTGCGGGAGGAAACTGCGTGACTGCCAACACCTGCGATATGATGAATCACAGCCTCATGTGCACCGGCACCGGGGTTTGGGAGATAACTGGCAAGGTCTATAATTTTGATACGCTGGCCATCCATGAGGGATGTACAGTTGTCTGCAGGAATCCGAATGGATGTTTTGAGTAGATTCCTTAATGCTACCATGAAGACCCCTCTCCTCTCAGAAAAGTTCTATCAAATTCTATTCTCTTGTATAAGTGAAAATTCTTGCAATTTTACAGATGACACAAAGATTTATATATTTAGTACAAATACATATATATCATAGAAAAAGGGCTATGGCTAAACCCATTATATCAAAACGAAGGCTCATAACTCCTAAAGGAAACCTTGTGGAGATTGTGGCATGGAAAGTGCCAAAATCAAAATCGTACCGAGAAGGCATAAAATATTCATTTACATTTATATGCGATAGCAAAAGGACGATCGCTTTTGATAATTTTAATAATGAAGGGCACCATAAGCATTATCTAAATAAAAAAGAACCTTACAAATTCAACAGCTTGCAAAAAATTTTTGAGCAATTTTTCCGGCTTGTTGAAGAATTCGAAAATAATATCGGTGATGAAAATGATTAAGACAAAGGAACTAAAATTATATGTAGAAGACTCGGAAAAATTTAAGAAAAAAATAAAAAATGAGTTAAAAGCTATAGGTAAAGGCAAGACAAAGAAATTGGCTGGCGATAGCATCAGCTTCCAATCTCTAGACCAATTAAGAAAATTTTTAACGCCTAAACGATTAGAATTGCTAAGAGTGATCAAGCATAAAAAGCCAGGTTCAATGTATGAGCTGGCCAAATTAGTTGGAAGGACCCCTGAAAACGTAACTTCTGACATCAAATTTTTAGAGCAATTTGGTTTTGTCGAAGTAGATAGGATATACAATATCAGAAAAAAATCTGTGCCTGAAGTTACGTATGATAAGATGACGCTAGAAATAACAGTGTGATTTTCATAAAACCTAAAGAATTTGTTAGAAATCTTGAAGAAGGAAGGAAAATGAAAGCGCTAAATCTTTATCGTGAAAAGAGGATAAGCCTTGGCCTAGGGGCTAAGCTATCAAATCTTTCCCTAAGCGAGTTTATTGACCTACTCGAAACACATAATGTTCCATTGAATCTTTCTGTGGAAGACGCAAGAAAAGCCATGGAAAATGCAAAGAAGGAGTTTTAGGCTTCAATTTAGAGAAAAACGCAGTTCAATAGTTATTTTTTCTTGCGTTGATTATGCTTTTGTACAAAGCTCTTCTCTATTTCTGAAACTATAGATACTCAAAAAATAGAAAAATTTATATATTAAAAGATATAGATAATCAATATGAATGAAGAACTGTTGGCAAAGCTAGAAGGCCTGCATACCTTAGAAACAGCAATGCGCATAACCAAGATGACAAAGCAAAGCACCATCAATCTACTTTCGAGGCTAAAAAAAGAAGGATACGTGCAAACCAGAGGGGGAAGGCAGCAAAAAAGATTTTACACTATATCGCAAAAAAAATTCAGAAAAAGAGATTTGGGCATGTTTGATATCATCAACAAATACTCGCCAAGCATGAAATTGGCAGAGTGGTACGATCACCAGGTGCATGGAAGATACACGATAGAAGATGCTTTGGTGGATGCTATCAAGACACGCAGCTTTCGCGCTATCTTAGCGAGCTTGCATCTCTTCAAGCACATTCTTGATTGGAAATATCTGCATAGGATAGCAAAGCAGAAAGATTGCTGGCAGCAAGTGCATGCGCTTCATGATGTTGCAAGAACGCAATTTCGAGTCGCTGCCATGCCGAAGCGATATAAGGATGAGCAGTTTTCGCATAAAAAGTACTTGATCAGAGATTATGCAACAAAAGAGCCGATGTTCATGCCGATGCGAAACCGATGGAATGTTGAGATACCCTTTCGCAAGGGTGATATGGAGAAATTATCATGATAACATACGATGACCAAATGAACGTATTTCGGCTGATCAGCGAGAATCTCTCCAAAGGCAGTAGCTGCCATGCCTTTGGAGGCACTGCGATGATGTTTTATGGGTACAAGGATGAGACCAAAGATATTGATCTGATTTTCGAGGATATGAAGAATCGCTCTGCTTTTTTGGATAGCATAAAAAAATTAGGGTTTGAAGAGACAAGCCCAATCAAAATATACATCCCTGAAAAATTAAAGGATAAGGCCAAGCCTATCATGTACAAAAGAGATGATTACCGCATCGATATTTTTCTTGGCCAGATATTTCGAACCAGGATAAGCCAAAAAATGAAGGATGACATCTTTGCGCTGCATGAATTCCGGGGCAGATCAACGCTCTTGGTTAAGGTGCTTCGAAAAGAGCATATCGTCTTATTGAAGGCAATAACTGAGCGCGCCAATGATTTTGATGACATCCAAACGATAGTTGGCACAGAGAAACGCTTTGATTGGCAATACCTCATCGATGAGGCGATCTGGCAGCATGCGCATGGGGATTCATGGGTTTTACTTGATGTCGAGAAGACGATCAAAGAACTTCAAAAGTATTTGCCAATACAGGAGAAATATCTGAGGCAGATCTATGCCGCGCAAAAGGCATGGAAAAAGAAAAAACTCAACTAGGGGATCTAACTTTTAGTTTCACTGCATATTTTTTTGATCTCTTTTTTCAAGGTTGGCAGGTCCTTTTTTATCACATTCCATACTTTCTCTAAATGTATCCCAAAATAGGCATGAATGAGTATATCGCGAAAACCAGCAATATCTTTCCAAGGAACCAACGGATGCTTCTTTCGAAAGGGTTGCGGCACCTGCTTTGCAGCCTCTCCAATGATCTCAAGCTGTCGTATTATGGCGCTTTGCCTAAGCTTGCTTTTTTCTAGTTTTGACTGAGTAAGATTTTTGGAGAAGGATTCTATGTTTTCAATGCTCTCAAGAATGTCTTCTAAGTAGAGGTGGACATTTCGTTTTATAGCAGCCTTACTTCCTCATCCAATATACGGCTTCTTATAGGCAGCTTTATCGTATCATACTCCACCAGATCAACTTTCTTCTTCAGAGCATCTTCAAGTTCAGATTTTAAATGCGAAAATCCCAGCAGGCTCATGCCCTTACTAGTTTTTACAAGGATATCGATGTCGCTTTTTTTCCTCTGGTCAGCACGTGCATAGGAGCCGAAAATACCTGCTTTGATTACGTTATTTCTTTTCAGAATGGGTACTGCTATTTTCCTTATCCGACCGATTTCTTTCTTCTTTTGCATATGTGGTACCTATGTCACAGATAGTGGTTATTTATTTAAATAATTGCCTTTTATCCCCTTAGGAGCAGCTCAATATCAGCCCACCGGTAGTGCCAAATCTGAACCCAGCGCAGGTTGAGTTCCATTCTATTATCTTGAAATTGGTCGTTGTCGCGTTTGCCGACACTATGCTGCTGTTTTCCCTAAGGACGTATTGATCGTCTAGGGCAGTATCACTTACTACCAGGGCTTTATAGGTTCCTGAGACTTCACCTGCGAAATTTGAAGTCGCGTTTATGTAGGTCGGATTTACATACGTTATTGCGTTATCGGTCAAGTTCCGCAATTTAAAGTGGCTGAATTCGCCGCCGACTGCGTCACTTCCACGTTTAAGTCTTACAATTGATTTTTCAAGTGACGATGGCCTTCTAAATACGTATCGTAATCAATGGGGGATTCTATGCCCCTCTCAGCGAGCAAGTCCAGTGTTTCGGATATGGTAAGATCGAGATCCTTTGACGCTTTGCCTATACTCAATTTTCCTTCCTTGTATTTTTGTAATATATAGTGCTCCCAGCCAAAATCTATGAGCTTTCTTGCCGCCGATGAGCGGTCTTTCTCTTCTTTTTCAGAGAGCCTGCGTATAAATGAAAGCTCCCTCTCTCGTAATCGCAGTGTTATGACTTTTTCCATGTTAGTTGCCCTCCAGCTTTTCTTGCGCTCTCCTGATAATGGTGCCAGAATAACGGCCATGATGCTTTAGCATCCTTAGCTTTTCTAATGCAGTTTTTTTGTCGATATCCCTTTTTTCGTATGCGCTCAATAGGAAATGCACTGCTGTTGCGAAAGGGATAGAAAAAATTTTACATACTTTAATGCTGGGCCAATCGTCGGTCGCTATCATACATTTTTTCGACTGAGCCAGTGCAATTGCCTGAGCTTCACCCAGGCCAAGCGAAAAATCTTTCTCATATTGCGATGCTCGTATTTTCGGCGACTGCAGAACGCTTATCTTGCCAGTTCGAATCAACTCATCGATAAGCCTTGCATCAAACAATTCCTTGTTGCGCGTGGTTTCCTCTTCAACTCCTTTCGGAAATACGATCGCAATCTCTCCCGAAATATGTCTCAATAAGCTTACCTTTGCGAGCAATATCGCGGTCGAGCTGTCAAAAATGACTTCTTTCTTCATGTATTACAATAGAATACAAGTGTAGTATAAAAATGTATCTACGAACAGCTCAATATCAACCCACCCGTTGTCCCAAACCTAAATCCTGAGCAGGTAGAGTTCCATTCTATTATCTTGAAATTGGTCGTTGTCGCGTTTGCCGACACTATGCTGCTGTTTTCCCTAAGGACGTATTGATCGTCTAGGGCAGTATCGCTTACTACCATGGCTTTGTAGGTTCCTGAGACTTCTCCCTCGAAATTTGACGTTGCGTTGATATAGGTTGCGTTCACATAGGTTATCGCGTTATCGGTTAAATTCTGCAATTTGAA
This sequence comes from uncultured Methanosarcinales archaeon, assembly GCA_964521145.1. Taxonomy (GTDB): domain Archaea; phylum Nanobdellota; class Nanobdellia; order Woesearchaeales; family GW2011-AR4; genus BS150m-G66. Next base: position 6,223 of record CAZFPU010000115.1, read on the forward strand.
ATTGCTGAATTCCCCGCCGCCCCCTGCGTCCGTTCCGCAGGTCATGACCCCATTGGGATCGGTGTTTATGGTATCGCAATTGGCCAATTGCGGGAATGTGATGTTTCCTGATACGTTGAGATGGCCGCTTATGTTCACATCGCCTACTACGGTCAACCTGCTTGATGGATTTATCGTCCCAATGCCAACCCGATTTCCGCTTCCATCGACAAAGAGCGTGTTTGATAGGTTGACTGCTTTGGTTGTAGTATCGCCTACTTGCAATGCGTATTGTGGAACTAAGGTTGCGATGCCGATCTTTCCTGCATTTTGGAATAAGGTTGAGTTCCCTACGTTGCTTGTGGTGGCCCAGTAGGTTATGTTCCCTGCATTTCCATTTCCAAAGACGCCGCTTGCCGAGCCTGAATCTGAGCCGCAGGTCAATACCCCATTTGGATCGGTATCAATTGTGTCGCATGATGCTAAAGTAGGGAATGATAGTCTTCCCGAGACATTCAAAGTTCCTGAGATGTTCGCATTCCCGATAACAACCAGTTTTTCTGCTGGCGATGTGCTGCCTATACCTACGCTTCCATTCTGCGCGGCAAGTATTGCCCCTTTCTCCACATAAATCGATGGCCTTTGATTTGAGATATTGTTGCCATATCCGACATAAAATACGGCATTGGTGTTGATGGAGGGGGAGATATAGTTAAGGGAAAAATGGGTGTTTTGGTTTGGATAGCCTATGGTATCGTCAAGCACTTCGGCAAGATAGAACATCTGCGTTCCTGATCCGCCGCCAGACCTTCCAAGCCAGGAGGATACAGAAGCCCCCCAGAATGAAGGAGTGATATTGACAT
>CAZFPU010000116.1:0-6987 GCA_964521145.1 uncultured Methanosarcinales archaeon
CCAAACCCAGCGTCCAAATGATGAATCTGGTTTTTTTGAAAAGCACCAGAGGGAGTGAAGCGATTTGACTTGCCAGCACCACCCATGTCGTGAACGCTAAAAGAAAGTAAGGAATATTTTGAGCAAGACTTGTGCCTATATGTGAAATGCTCGTCTGGAATATGTAGGACATAGCACTCCCATCAACCCAGCTTGGCGAGAATAATTTCGCAAGGCCGCTAAAGGTGTATGCCGCTCCTAAAACTATCCATGCTCCTTCGTGCAGGATTATGGGCATTTTCCAATTTTTATTTTTATTAAAGGTGAGTCCTTCCCCTGGAGGCATTACTGCATATGCCAATAGGAGCCAGCCGGTGAACGCCAAAGAAGGATCTTCAGTCAATGGGTTTCTAGTTAGCATGCTAACCCAGCCTAGCCATAATAATCCTGCAGAGGTTCTCCTGAATGCCCCCAGGATAAATGCAATCGAGAGCAGGATCATTGTTGTGATCATAAGGTATATGAAAAGCGGGCTATGGAAATAAGAAAATAAAGAGAATGCAGAAAAAACAGTCTCGCTTTCGCCAGCGTCTCTTAGCACTCCATCCGAGCCAAATAGCTCGGGACCGTAAGGAAGCACACGAATCAGGATGTAGAATAAGTATAACCCAAGAAGGATGCGCACTATTCCAATTTTTTTTGCTAGCAGCGTATTGTCCTTGTCCATTGTTTGTTTTCTTTTCTTGGCTGAACCTTGATTATGGCCTCAGTTGGCCTTCCCTGGATTGGTTTTTGGATTATTTTCTGTTCACAGAAGGCATAGGATAAAACAGAATCTTCCCATCGATATATTTCGATTGCAGAGAGAAATACTATCTTTCTCTTATGCGGCCCATGCAGATTCGCGAAGATATCCTTCTGCAGGTCGAATGTGCGATTCTTAGAATCAAAAACCAGAGTGAGGGTTCCCTTGGAAGAAATGCTTTCAAAAGAGGATGATCCGGTGAGCGGCGTTGGTTTTGGAGAGGCTGCAAGTGATCGCGCAAACTTTCCTAAGGGCTCGTTATCCATTAGCGCGGCACCGATGTGGAGCAATCCGACCAATACTACAAAAATGCATAACGCCTGGAGGGTCTTTTCTGACATCACTCTGTTTTCTATTCTGATGGGTTTAAATACTTTCCATTCAAGAACATTTTTATAGGTATTCTCTCTTGGGAAAATCATGAAACGATACTGGGTTCTTGGAGCTGCATTCCTTGCCCTACTCGCCGCAATAACTTTTTTCTTCCCCAATAATATCGAGCGGATTTGGCTGATCTATGGTCTTGATCCTTGCCAACCCCACAAAAATTACTATTTCGACCATTACCAAGAAACATACAATTGCTATTATGACAAGACTTCCAAGATCGTCTACAATGAAGGCACCCAAGCTGGCCTTGAATACATGGAACAAGTAGTATCGCCAAAAACAAATTTCGGATTATCGCACATTATCATGCATGAAGTTGGGCATGAGGCTTGGCATAGTACTGAGTCCCTCGATATTGCCCTTGCACGCGCGCCCGATGTTGAAACGCTAGAAGAATATTGGAAAGTCGATGGGTTTGTGCATGGCGTATTTCATGGTTATTTCGAGCATGAGTACAATGAAACGCCAATTGCGGACATGGTCAAGGGCTGCTCTGATTATCCGATGGAAATTCAGAATTCACAGTTACACCCAGTCGAAAAGTTGAAGGCGCTCGATTGCTTTCATGCGATGGGTCATGGCATGATGTCGCGCAATGGCAACAAGGTAGGGAAATCGATAAAAGATTGCGATCTCATACAAGGAGATGATGCGCGGCATATGTGCTATTATGGGGCGTTTATGGAAAATGCCTATCTGTATCTGCCATTCTATTTTCCAGAAGCGCCCAGGCCAGATGTGAAGGGAGCACACTCGCTGCATGTATGTGCAAACTACACAGCAGATAAGCTCCGCTGGTGCGCGCTATTTCCGGCATGGTCTTTGGTCTTGCAGGGAAGCCAGGTTGAAGATGCATTCAAGATCTGCGGTTCGTTTTTAGACATCGAGGCTAGAAAAGCCTGTATCCAATTACCCTCAAAGCACATGCTTCCTAGACAAAAGAAAGGAGATTACGAACAAATACTCGATACTTGCCTCGCGCTCTCAGATGAGCTTGAAGGGACGTGCATCCAATGGGCATCCAATGGGATCAGGCAAGGGGTTGCCGGGTATGGTAAAAATATCAGGGAATTCTGCGCAATTGTTCCAAGACAATACCAGGGTACGTGCTTGAATACTCATCCGTATCTGGAATCCAACCTAGCTACCAACTAATTCTAATTTTCTATCTTTTTCAGTCCCCTCTGTGGATAAACCTTAAATAGGGTTTAGCTTCTTGCCACAGTATGAAAAAGATCCATTACGCTCTTATTGCTCTGGGAATCATCATCTATCTTATTTTCCTTGGATTTCTGATCAACAATAAGCATGGCATTGATGTGCGTTCAGAAGAATTAACCCCCATGATCACACCAAGACAGGAAGTTGGCATCGCTTCAATGAATGGCCTGATCTATGTCGTTGGAGGATTTGAGGACTTTCACAAGGACTCAGACAAAGTCGAGGTCTATAACCCAAAGAACAACAGTTGGCATGCAATTGAGCCCCTGCCAAGAGCGTTGCATCATCCGGGGGTCATTGCTTTTGGCAACAGATTATATGTTATCGGCGGTTTTTCGACCAATGGAAGCGCGTTCGCCCCAATAAACGATGTGTATGTCCATAATGGCGATAACTGGATGAAAGGAAAAAGTATGCCAACTGCGCGCGGTGCGCTTGGCTTAGCGATCTATGAAAACAAAATATACGCGATTGGCGGAAGCAATGTCGAATCCTCCCTGACCGCAGTCGAGTCCTTTGACCCATCAACTCAAAAATGGGAAGCGAGTCCAAACATGAAAACGCCAAGGGATCATATCTCAGTTGTCATATTCGATGAAAAAATAATCGTCCTGGGTGGTCGGGATGCCCGAGACTGCTATGGCAATATCTATCGCTGCTTAACCAAAGAACTATTTCCCCAAAGCACGGCTTCCGTTGAATCATTTGATCCAAAAACAAAAGCATGGACCACTGAACCAGACCTTTTGATGCCACGAGGAGCCCTTGTTGCGGTTAGCGATGAAAGCAACATATATCTATTCGGCGGGGAATATTTTGGCGGCGTCAATAAGGAATTCGAGCAGTATGGCGAAGAAAAAAAATTTCTCAAGACCGATCTTACTGCCCGCCACGGTGCGGGTTCGGTGCTCATGGATGGCTACATGTATATCGTCGGCGGCAGCACGAATTATTACTATGAGCCTTCAGGATTAAATGAACGCATTACTATACCTCCTAGATGATGCCTTCAAATGCGCTGATGCATTCTTCCCGTTTTGATGCCTGCACATGATCACATAACTCTCCTTGGAACCAAAGATCATTCTCATATGCTCGCTTAAGGTATGCGTAGCAATGGGACTGATTGCCAAGCGTGCATGCCTCAAAGGCTCCATTAAGGTCGTTATCGTAGAAGATATATGAGATCGCAAACCCCTCATAGCAGCGGGGTTTCATTTCCTCAGGAAACAGGCCTTGGCATATCGTTTCTGCCTTGCTTAAGGAGTTTCTTCCAACAGCAATTATCGCAGCCATGCCAACAAAACAGGCAGAATCATTTACAATTTCGCATTCCCTCACTGTTTTTGCCATCCCTTGTTTTAGGGTATATGTCTGCCCGAGCATGTAAAGGCAAGGCCTTCTTTTTGAAAACTCCGAGGGGCAGTACTTGCTTGCATCGGCAAGGCTTTTATTTTGATGAAACATGAATATTGAAAACTCATGCGCAGCACCATAGTAGCATGCCTGGGTCCTGGGGCTACTCATCGATACGCTCGCTTCACAGTCGACAAATGCCCTCCTGAGATCATCGTGTATCTCATAGAACGCATGCCCCATCCCATGGTGCAGGTTCCACGTCTCGAAGCTAAGTTCTGAGTGCAGCATGTTCTGGTAAACTCGAGATGCAAGAATTGAGCTGATATTTCCAGTATAGGTCAGCAGAGTGAACTCCTCGGCAATGCCATGATAGCAACCATAGGAGCATTCATCATAGGTATCAAGGCATGAATCGACGCCCTTTAATCCATACAGGTCATACAACGCATAACCAAGCTCGTGGTGCAGGAAATGGCATTGATCAGCGTTTTTCTCAAGCCAGCGATCCTTTAGGATCAAAATCATCTTCTGCACTGAATCCTTATCCTTGGTGGCAATCTCTTGTAAAATCGGCCGATAGCACAGATATACTAATTCCCTTGAAAGGCCATCGCAATGCATAGAAATCTGCACAAGCTCATCTAGGCTCTTTTTATGCGCGATCAAATGCATCTCCTTTTCAATGATTGATTTGATGCGATACGATTGTGGATCTTTATCATCATATACTCGATTCAAGAACTGGATTAGGTCCCTATTCTGATCCAAAAAAGGCATCGAAAGTCCACCCTGCTCATGCTTTTGAAGAAACTCCTCGTACTCTATGATCTTTTGCAGTTTTTCTTGATCGTTGTTTTCATTTAACAGAGAACTGATCAGGGAATTTTTTTTATTCATGAATTGGTCGCCAGAAACCCAACCATTCTCAAAAATAGAACGTATCCAGGAGGAAATGGCCTGATAGAGCGTAGTCTCTTTATTATCTTGACTTCTCTCTTCTAAACCGCTTTTGGAACCTGGCGTCTGTTGCTCATGCGCGCAGACACTGGGGAGAATGACCAAAAGTACAGAAATACAAAAAAGCACCCAAGATAGGAATGATGATCTCTTTTTCAGTGGCTTGATCATGATCAGTGCTCTTTTCCAGCATCTTTTTATAGGATAATTTAATGGTTATGATTATGAAACTATTTTGGGAGCTTGGCTTGCTGGTTTTATCCATTGGGTCTTATGTAATCACTGGTTTTTATGCTCCATGGCTCGTGTGGATATCGCTTGTCCCTATCCTTTATCTGACTTATCATGTATCTTTCAGAAAGATGATCATTTACTCTGTAATCTTTGGGATAGTAACTCCTGCATGGCTTTTTTACTGGATCGCCTACTATGATTTTGCGACGTACTTTGCCTGCCTAGCTTTGGTCGCGTCATTTTATGGCTTGTGGCCAATTATCAGCACTATCCTGATCAAAAAAATAAAACACCCTCTTGCTATCGTAGTCCCGCCAATTATATGGTCAACCCTTCAATTTCTCTACCATTTTTCCATAATCAATAGCTTCTGGGCAAATGTAGGCATCTATGCGCCGATGCTTGCGCCCCTGACTTGGCTCATCAAAGGATATGGCGTCGCGTTCCTTATTCTGCTCTCAAACAGTCTCGTTTTATTCTATCTTATAAAAAAAAAGAAAAAATATCTCTTCACCTGGGGCATATTGGGCATTGTTGTGCTGTCCTGCTTTGCGTTTAGCAATTTCGCGCAGCCAAAAGGGGAAGCGCTTCGCATTGCGATCGTGCAGCCAAATATTGAGGAAAGCTTTGAATGGAGAGGCAATCACAGCGATGAACTAATTTCCCATTATGAATCGCAGATTCGCAGCATAACTCAAAAGCCTTCACTCATCGTCTTGCCTGAATATGCGTTTGCAACCAACATACAAAATACTGCTATTGAATCGCAATTGGTGGCGCTTTCAAAAGACATGAACGCTACCATTGTAGTTGGATCGATTGAATGGGCCGACGAGAAAAACAAGACTTTCTTTGATGTTGTATACAGTTACTATCCTAACGCATCCAAGGCAAGCTATCATGCAATAAAACCCCTGCCTTTCGACACGCTGGTAAAACAAGGATTGGCATTGGGCTTTGCCAAATCATCAGATAAAACGATCGGCCTCTTGGCATGCTATGAAGAAACGCAAGGGGAGCTGACAAGAAAATTGAGCGAAAATGGGGCATCGTTTTTTATCTCGCTTGCAAACAACCAGCGATTTGGAGACTCAAAGGGGCTGGAATTAGTGAGCATGCATGCGCGCCTGCATAGCAGCGAGAACAAGCGCTATCTGATACGGGCAACAAACACCGGGCTTACGTTTGTCATAAACCCCTACGGCAAGAAGATAGCGCAGCTGCCTCCCAATCAGGAAGGAGTTTTAGTCGCTGATATTTTTGTATGATCTGTTGACCAGCCTGGTCCATTGGTTCCATTCCTGTCGGCATTCTTTTCTTATCTTGCTGGTATTTTCTGGATTGGTATCATTTTTTCTCAATACGAATAGCTGGGTTAGCTTTTGCTCAAGGGAATCTGAAATCGCTTCAATTGATTTCTTATCTTGGTCGCTCAGATTCCTTCCAAGCAGCATTTTTTTGTCTTCTCGTAGCAATTTTTTTTGCACGAGGAGCGTATCGATCCTATTGATGCTAGAGACCAATCTAGCTTTATGCAAGAGCAGAATGAACCATTTGATGGGATCGAAATGATACCACTTCGCGCTGTTTCGATAGTCATTGGGAAATGCATGGTGGTAATTGTGGTAGCCTTCCCCTAATGTCAGGATCGCCATAATGAAATTATCGACGGCGCTTTGTTCCTTTGCATAAGGTTTGTCTCCAATGGTATGCGCCAGGGAATTTATGAACCAGACGCAGTGATTAACTAAGAATATGCGCAGCCACCAGGTGAATATGAAGGCTCCTAGAAGATCAGAGAATAAAACTCCAATAATGATTGTAATGATGAGGTTCGAACCAAAGGAGAGCATAAGATAGTATTTGTGCTGGAATTGAAGTAACTTGTTTGCGATAAGATCAGGAATCATTGATCTATCTACTGGTTTTGTCATTTTCGATGCGCCGTCTTTTTTTATCAGGAACCAGCCCATGTGCGCATAAAAAAATCCTTTCTTGATGTTGTGGGGACAACGCAACTCTGATTGTAACAATGAGCCGTT
>CAZFPU010000117.1:0-6903 GCA_964521145.1 uncultured Methanosarcinales archaeon
GAGCAGCTTTCTTCACTCATTATAATGCTTCCAATACCACCATCGTGGATGGGTCAGAATATACAATTTATCTTCCTTGCCGATCCATTCTTCGGGGCTTCCATTGCTCCAACGGACATGCGGGCTTAGGCCTTCATTGATGTATCTAAATTCCTTTGTAAATGCCGGGTCGTAGCTTTGATACTCAACGCCTATTTTTTTCAAATTCAGTTTTTCTATGAATGGCAGCGTGTTTTTCTTGTAGCTCAGATCCCGATGTGGTGCTATGCCTTTGATTTTCTCTCCAAGGATCGTCTGCAGAATGGTTATTTCTTTTTTCAACAATTCCAGAGTATTTTCCTCATGGACGTGCTTAAATTCCATGACCTCAGTATGCAGACCGATCTCATGTCCATCTTCTTGTATCTCTTTTAGAAGCCCGTAATTTTTGTAGGAAAATAGATTATAATCCGCATGCACCCTAAAGAAATACGTGGCCTTGACCCCTATCCTTTTCTCTGCCTCAAAAAATCCGCGTGTCCTTTCATAGGTATCATCGATATCATGCCTCAATAGTATGATCCTTTTTGACAGTTTCTTGTTTTTTTTAATGGACGCATAATATTGAGACAGCGTGAGAAATCGGTACTTTTCCTTTTTTGCCTTGATTAGTATCTGCTCAAAATGCCTAAAGGTCCAGTCGTAATCCATGCATCTCTTTTAGCGCAAGCTATTTAAATACGTTTCTATGCTATCTGTCATGGCTTTCAAGATCCTTAGCGTCGTCGGAACCAGGCCCAATTTCATGAAAATAGCTGCCTTGGCCGATGAATTCAAGAAACAAAAGATAGATCATGTGCTGGTCCATACCGGCCAGCATTATGCCAAGGAGATGAGCACTTTATTCTTTGATGAATTAGGAATTCCAAAACCTGACATAAACCTTGACATTGGCTCTGGAAGCTATGGCATCCAAATGGGCCAGATCATGCAGGCTTTTGAGCCCATCCTGCAAAAACATAAGCCAGACCTTGTTCTGGTGGTTGGCGATGTCAATTCCACTGTTGCAGCCGCCTTGGTTGCAAAGCAGAACAAGTTCAGGGTTGCGCATGTCGAGGCTGGACTGAGAAGCTTTGATTGGGATATGCCTGAAGAAATCAATCGAGTTGTGACCGATACGATCAGCGATTATCTTTTTACCACAGAAAAAAACGCCCAAAAAAACCTTGAAAATGAAGGAATAGACCCAAAGAAGATATTCTTTGTTGGCAATGTCATGATCGACACACTTCTTAAGCATAAAAAAAGCGCTCAGAAATCGGCAGTTCACAAAAAACTAGGGATCAAAAAAGGAAATTACGCTTTGATTACGTTGCATCGCCCAAGTAATGTAGATACTAAAGAGATGCTCTCGAAGCTGATAGAAATGGTCTCAAATATCTCAAAAAAAATACCCATCGTCTTCCCAGTCCATCCAAGGACGAGGAAAAACATCTCCAGTTTTAACCTTGAAAAAAAAATACAAAACAAAGACATAATCATTACAGAGCCGCAGGGGTATCTGGATTTCTTATGCTTGATCGCGCACGCAAAATTAGTGCTTACTGATTCAGGGGGCATCCAGGAAGAGACGACTGTTTTAGGAGTTCCCTGCATTACTTTGAGAGAAAATACTGAACGGCCTGTGACGATAGAACAAGGGACCAATATTCTTTTGAGCACCGATACAAAAAAAATCGAGAAGACCGTCAATGATCTGCTTTCTGGAAAAATCATTGTAAGGGGAAAAATCCCTGAATTGTGGGATGGGAAAGCCGCGCAAAGAATCGTTCAGATATTGTTGAAATAAAAAATGCAATCGAGAGTATTCTGGGCGTTTAGCGTTTTCTCGCCAGCATATCTACTCTGGCAAAAGAGGACAAGGCCAGTACGCTCGGTTCCTTCGTGCAGGCGGGCGCTGCGCCCAGCCCCCTGCCTAGTATCTTTAGGCGAGGCCGGAGCGCAATGGCAGACAAGCGGAGGCCTCGCACTAAATTTCGCGGAGCATAATGCTGTTGGGTACCAATAACAAATTCGCAAGGTTCGATCTAAGGATGCCAAACACCTACAAATTTGTGAACTTAAGGATTTCCATAGAAAATTTTTTAAAATTGCCTGCCTAATACTCCCCATGGACGCACTTATCCTCTATTTTCTTCCTGCGCTGCTTCTTTTAGGGATAATAACCTCCTATGATGATATCAAGAACGCAACGATTCGAAACAAATGGGTGCTCTGCGCAATTGTGTATGGGGTCCTTATGCATCTGGCATTGTTTTTATTTGGCAATGATTTGGTCACAGAAGAGTATCTCAAATTGTATGCAATAAATGCCGCTTTTTCACTCTTTGTGGGTATTTTCTTATGGGTGAGCTCTCTTTGGTCTGCAGGCGATGCCAAGCTGTTTTTTGGGTTTGCGATGCTTATGCCGCTCTCCATCTATAAACTCAATGCAGTTTCGCACTTTCCATCATTTGCAATCCTCATTAACACGTTCATTCCCTTCCTCATATTCTACATTGGCAAGATCATCTGGAAAAGCAGCTCGAAACTTAAAAAAGAGATCGCCGCCATGATGCTAAGGCCTTCATTTATCCTTGAGAATGTATTTTTTGTATTCGCTTTTTCATGGCTTAGCTCAAAAGCCGCATTGTTTCTTGGCATCTTTGCCCCTGTTTTCAAGAACCTTTTCGTGCTGATCTTATTGCTTTTCTTGCTTAATTACATGTTCGAGCGCTGGTTTTCAATCTCAACCTTGTACCTGGGATCTGCAATATCTGCAATAGCTTTGCTTATTGATTCAAAGCTTATTTTCACAACGACCTTCGCTTACAATTTCGCCCTGCTACTCTTCTTTTTTGTTTTCATCCGCTATTTTGTCCTCCATCTTGCATATGAAGTCTTTTCCTATCCGGTATTCATCGAGAACCTAAAGCCAGGCATGCTCGTTGCGGAGAATTTCGTCTCCAAGCATGACTCATTCATGAAAAAAACAATGCTTCCGCTTGGCTTTCTCAATGCGCTCTCGCAACGCTCCGAAGGGACGTTTTTGTTCGCACTCACAACCGGTGGCATAACTCTGCCAGAAATCGAGAAACTCCAGCAATTGCACAGTAATGGCACAATTGCAGAGCATACTGTTCGGGTCTTTCAGACTGTTCCTTTCGCACCTTTTCTTTTCATGGGGGTCATTCTGACTATTCTGATTCATGGAAGCATCTTGCTTATTTGATTGATAGTCAATTTTATTCAATAGTCTTCTTTTTTAATCAAAAGGCGTGTAATTTAGGCCGGCCCATTGCGGCCGGCTTCTAGTCTATTGATATCTTAGTGCAATAGTGCAATTCTATGTACAACACCGTGCCTGTAGTCTCTTGTTTATGCATTTCCTTGCCTTGTTGGCTTCATGTTGCGACCCTTCGCCGGCAACAACAAAGTGAGTTGTCTTGCCTTATTGGGCAAAGCCTAGATATTCTCGCTATAGGCTATTCTGTCTTTAAACATCGGAACTCCACTATCTCTGTGAGTGGTGGTTTATTGTGAGTAACCATTGAGTGGAATTCCGAGTGTGTTCAAGAACCACTCGCAGTGAAATCACGCATCATGCCATCGGTGTTTCACCGGTGGTTCTTGACAATCCCCTTAAAGAAACCTTTTTATAGATACTTTCTTGCCCCTTCCCTGTGGGGTCTGGTCACGAGATAAAGGATGGTGAACTAGTATTACGATTCAACCCTAGTGTGTATTCCCTTGATCGAATCTATGCTACAGCCTATATCTTTCTGGACAAGTATTATTTTGTCTTTGATGGGGAAAAAGACAAGGAAATTATCCTAAAAGCAAAGCCAAAGAAAAAAGACACAGATCTGGAATCGTTCTCCAAGGCTTTCTTTGAAGAACTGCATTCCCAAACCAATTATTTCAATCTGCTAGAGAAAAATCGCGACATCATCACTTTGATCATACAGCGCGCTCTGTTCTCACTAGAGCCTGATCCTTTGAATGCGCAGGCTGAGCAAGTGCTCGAGCAATTGCTGCAGGAAAAAGACATTATACAAGATGGAAAAAACAATTCTTGAGCAAGCACCGACATCATTACCCTACCGTATCCTGCCCTGGACCTCGCAAGTAATCAGGAAAGATACTATATTGGTCAGCGGGTATTTCGGTACCTGGTGTTTTCTCAATTCCAAGGAATTCGAAACCCTCAAGAAAGGATCCATTGAAGAGCCGGCCTTATTCTCAAAGCTAAGCGATGGCGGAATTCTCATAACCAAAGAGAATGCGCGCAGCACCATCTCTGCATACAGATCCATGAACTGGAACCTGTTTCTAAAACCTTCGCTGCACATGATCAATGTGACGAACACATGCAACTATCGCTGCCGTTATTGCCATGCCGGCGTCTCGCAGGGAAAGGACCTCATGACCAAGGAAGTCGCGGCAAAGGCACTTAATTTCATATTCAGATCAAGCGGCCATGCATTGACTATCGAGTTCCAAGGGGGCGAGTGCCTGCTCAATTGGAAAGTTGTAAAGTACATCGTTGAAAAAGCGCGGGCAATAAACAAAGTGCTTAAGCGCGACCTGCACATTTGCATCGTTTCCAATCTCTCTTTACTCAATGAGGAAAAGCTGGATTTTCTAACCGACAATGAGGTATCTGTCTGCACATCGCTCGATGGCTCGCAAGAAGTGCACGATGCCAACAGAAAGACTGCGGGGGGGCAGGATACGTTTGCAAAAACCATGGAAAAGATCCAGTTTGCCCAAGATTATTACAAAAAGCGAGGATCTTTGCGTCGCGTTGATATATTGGCAACCATTACAAAACAGGCGCTTGCACACCCAAAGGATATCGTGGATACGTATGTCAATAGAGGCATCAAAGGCCTGCACCTTAGGCCTGTGCAAAATCTTGGAGATGCGCTTGAAAATTGGCAGGCTTTAGCATATACTGCTGAGGAATTCTATGAATTTTGGGTTAGGTCAATGGAATATATAACAGAACTCAATAGGCAGGGCGTTGATATTATCGAGCGCGGCGCATACAATATCTTATGTAAAATCCTTGTGCAAAAAGATCCCATGTATGTCGAGTACATGAATCCAACTGGCATGGGCAGATCAAGCCTGCTCTATCAGTTCAATGGAGATGTGTACAATTCAGATGAAGGAAGGATGATCTCCGAGCCGTTATTTCGCATAGGCACTGTCGATCAGGATGCAAAAGAAGTGCTTCAGGGCGCAACCAATAGGACGACATGGCTTGCCTCCATACTAGAGCTTTCATGCTATAACTCCGCTTTCAAGCACTGGGGCGGTATCCATCCCGTTCATATCTATCAAAACCAAGGAACGGTCATTCCCAACGCTCCAAATTATTTCATCTTCAAGATATATTCGATGCAATGCCACTATTTGTTCCAGAAAATAGCAGAAGATGGCTTTGAGAAGCAGATGTATCTGAAATGGACCGAGCGGGTGATAAAATAAACATACTTTATTTTTGGCGTTTAGCATCATCAGGTCGAGCCTTGAGGGTTGTTAGTACTAAAATTCGTAGTGCCTTCGGCGATATTTAGTGCGAGGCCTTCGCTCTCGTTCATAACGCTTCGGCCTCGCCTAATGATAGCCAGCAAAAGTACTGGGGTCGACCGAAGGGAGCGCCCCTCTTTCCCGGGGTAGATACGCTGATGGACAGGCGAGAAGATGCTAAACGCCCCAATTCGAGCCCTAACGTTTGATAAAAATCCATGCATAAACACAGAAAATACCGATCCAACTAAAAATCAATTAATAATCAAAATGACCCAAAACATTGAAATACAAAAAACGAATCAAAAAAAGCCTGCCGCGTATGAGCTGGTATTCAAGAAAGACTTATTTCCTCTAGAAGCAATTCGCAGCGCATGCTTTGACTTTCTGGATAGGGCATTCGCGCTCTTTGAAGAAAAAGAGGATCATATCAAGATCATCCTTAGACCAAGTGATACAGATAATGCCGATACGCTGCTCAAAGAATTTCAAAATCATCTTATACAGGTAACTTCTGCGCATCTGCATAAGCAAAGAAACGAGGAACTGCGTGAATTGGTGCGCATGCATGCTCAGAAAAACAAGGTTCAGATCAAGGAAACAGGCTTTGATGATCCTGCTTTTGCAGACCTTGAAAAATCGCTAGCCGATCTGCAATCAGAGTCTCTTGATGATCCTTTAGGTATTTCTGATCCTTGGATTCCAGGAAAATCAAAATGAACGGGAACAATTTATGGCAGTAATTGTCGACGAACTAAAAAATATGGTAACGTTGGACTTTCCCATAGATTATTATAGCTACGCCGCGATAATGCATGCTGCTAATGATTTCACGCAGAATTTTTGGATAAGCTTAAATCAGGATATTTCATCAAATATACAGCTTAGCCTAGAGCCAAAAGAGGGGCAAAAAACGCAAAAAATCAACCTGCACATGATTGCCAACGAGTTTTATAATTATGTGCTAGGAATGATGCAGCAGCTGAGCAAATAAGATGGATACAAAAGACCTGATACCTAAACTCAAAAAGTCAATTTCTGACTTCATCTCAGAAGACAAAGGGACTATTTCAAAGCATTCGATGGTTTCTATTGGCACTTTTTTAGGCACGATGGCTGCATCCTCTTTACTTGCAAAAGACGTGGACGCCGCTGCCATAACCCTGACATCAACTGATGACGAGATAAATACAAAAGTCACCGGTTCGCATTCGCATCACAGCTCCCACTCCAGCCACGGCTCGCACGGCTCACATTCAAGCCACTCCAGCCACAGCTCCCACTCCAGCCACAGCTCCCACAGCTCCCACTCCAGCCACGGCTCCCACAGCTCCCACTCCAGCCACG
>CAZFPU010000118.1:0-6787 GCA_964521145.1 uncultured Methanosarcinales archaeon
GGTGGAGAAATAGAAATAAAGACAATCGATGGGTCAGCCAGCCTGAGAATTCCAGCAGGAACCCAGAGCAACACCATTTTTAGGATGAAGGGAAAAGGAATCCCATTCCTACATGGGCATGGGGTTGGCAATCAGAATGTGGAAGTGATCATTGACGTTCCCAAGAAGCTGACCAAAGAGCAGAGGGAATTGCTTGAAAAGTTTGATGGGGAAGTCAAGCAGAAGAGGGGAATTTTTGGGAGAATGTTTTAATTTAAAAATATTCCAATAGGAATAATTCTAGCACAAGTGTTTATTAATTAAGTGCATATTTCTAAAGGTATGGCATGCAAACTAAGTTCAAACGGAAGTTCAGATAATAGCGCAACTAAGGCTAACGCATTATTCGCACAAATAATCAAGAGTTCTAATCCACTATCAACCCTTAGCGGAATTCTACGAGATAGTAATGATAGAACTATTGAATCTATTTGGCATAGGATTTCACAGCAAGAAGGCAGGACATACACGGCATACGCTAGAGATGCAGCGCAAGAATTAGGTGGCAATTATATAACCACGTCTGCAGGGATGAGATTTGTTAACGTGGATACTGATCAAATTAAGCCTCCGCACGGAGAAGTCAAACAAGAACTTGATCTTTATAGAAGATTATTGGATGCTACAGGCGCGTATTTGCACCGAACGTAGACAAAATAAGTTTTTTCTTTAGTTCACGCTTACTTTTTTGATCAATGCAATTTTTCTCAAAACCAGTAAAGACTAAATCAAACCCATAGTTATTGCATATTCCAATGAGAATATTTCAATCAAAAATATATTAATACATTCCAAAGAAACAGATAGAATGCTCAACTTAGAAACACTATTGGATTCCAGAAGACCAATCCTATTGAGCGGCCCTTTTGGAACTGCAATTCATGAACGCGTAAAAAAAGGAGATCTGGATAATAGCGTTGATGGAAACTGCGGCCTTGCAGCATTGCAAAGCAAAGCTGGAATAGATGCGCTTATCGATATTTCTTCTGAATATCAAAAATCCGTTTCAAGGGATTTGACTCTTGCAGTTATGACGCCCACCTTTCGCTGCGATCATGAAACCATTTCAAGATATGCTCCCGGCCAGGGTGGGATTTTGTTCGATAAAGCAGTTTCGCTTACTCTTGCCGCTATTGCACACAGCGGCCGAGCACTGGGAAATACCCCTATTGTTGCAAGCATGGGTCCCCCATTTGATTGCTATAGACCTGAATTAACTCCAAACGATCCCGCAGGATCATATCTGCCGCAAACACTGCAAGCCCTTCAAAATCAATTCGTTTCGTATCTTCTCTTCGAGACAGTTCCTTCAGTGAGAGGGGCGCTCGGTGCAGTTAACGCATATACTAATGCAGTTAATGGATTCATTAACGGCCATGCACATACTCTTGCAACCTACTCTGGAACAAAAAAGCCAATTATCCTTTTCAATGAAACCTACCACCCCTTTGAGCAAAAGGCAGAAAAAGACAAAGGATACATTCTTTCATTCTGTCTTGATGAGAATGGAACGCTAGAGGGCATTCCCCTGGACACCGTGATTGAAAGAATAGACATGGAAGAATACCAAGGGCGTATCATACCAACAGGCTATGGCATCAACTGCAATAGCTATGAGGTCACAAGAAAAGCGCTTGATAGCCTTTCTCCACAAAATGTGAAAAGAGTCGTCCAGATACACATGAATTCTCATCCGGAAGGAGATTGTAGAAAGTACGACCATGTCGATACATCAGAAAATCACGATCAGATAGAATTTGCCCGATTAACAAAATATCTAGGCAGACGCAGATATCAAATCCCCATTATCGGGGGGTGTTGCGGAACAGACGCCAAATTTTTGAACCATTTAAGTGAGCTCGTTGAAAGAACACAAAGCCCTATTATTAGGGCAAATCAGAGATATTGGCCCCTTTCGCATCAAGTCCCGCTTTTTTTATCACGAAGTGAGCGGTATTCTCGCCCTGGGCAACTAGCTCTGCCTTCTCAACCACTATCTTCTTCTTAAATAACGGACAATCAATGACGAGCGATTCGTACTCCCCCCCTTCCCCCGCAATGTTCAACCCTAATCTTTTATTCAATTTTTTCAATTTCTCAATATGCTCCTTTGTTATTGGAACCCCAAGCCAGGATTTATCCAAGCCATCGGCGGCAACGCTAGAAAAAATGATCTCGAATTTATTATCCAAAATAGCCCTTAGTTCCAATTCCTGATCCATATGCCACAGGGGAGAGAATATCTTAAGGCCTAGTTCGTCGCACACCTTCTCGATTCTCTCCCTTTGATAATTCGAAAACAATGCACCAGAGACGATCCCTTCGATTTCGAATTCTTTCTTGGCCTTTTTTATTGCATTTTTTAAGTCGCTAAGCTCTTTTTCCTTTTCTCCCGTTGTCTTCTGTACGATGAGTGGAATACCGCACGCTTTTGATTGCAGCGAAACCAGATCAACATTAGGGGTATGAAACATGAACGATGCAGAGTTCTTGCTTTTTATTGAAATTAAACAGGCAATCTCATAATTGTGCCTCGTAAGAAGATAAGCTGCAAACCATGAATCCTTGCCGCCACTAATCAAAGCGCCTAATTTCATTATTTTCCTAGGCAGGAATGAGTCCATATACGCTGATCTCGATGCAAACCCATGCTCTTTGGCCGCTTTCTGCATCGCCTTGTCGACTCCACTGCTATACTGCGCCGCTTTCTTCTTTTTTTGCACCACATAACCTGGCAACCCAATCCTTTTACCGATTTCCCTGACCACCTGTTTTTCTATGATCTCGTTATGTTCTTTTTTTATTTTCAAAGATGGGTCAATGGTCAATGCGTATCGCACCAGATCGACATCCAAAAAAGGGATTCTAAGCTCCAGGTTGTTATGCATCGTTATGACGTCATCACGGTACGCATTTCTCTCATAGAATCGCAATATATCAGAATAGCAATCTTTGTTTATGGTGTTCAGATTCCCGTATTTGAAGCGTGAATATCCTGCAAATAATTCATCTGATCCGATCCCTGAGAATATCACCTTACAATCATCTTTTTTTGCAAGCTCGCAGGCTGCATAGAAGGTTGCTGCGACACCTGCCTTCACTACATTGCTATCTTCGATGAGTGGAATGACTTTTGCCAGGAGCACATGTATGTCCGTTACATAGGCAATTTTGAGAGGGATTTTGAGATCAGCAGCTATTCTTCTTGCTGCTTCAACTTCAGCGCTTTCATCAACGGTTGCGACATACGCGCTAAACTCAGCCTTTGAATCCTTGAGCATCTTTGCAATCATTGCGGAATCGATCCCGCCCGAAAGCAATATCCCGAATTTCCTATCAGGGATCCTCATCTCGACTGCTTTTTTTAATAATCGATGCGCTGTTTCAATTTGTTCTTGTTCGCTGTCTTTGTTTTTAGTGAGTTCAAAGAATGGTCGTTTGATGATCTTTGATTTCTTAGTAGTGTTATTGTAATGCAGGATAGTCCTTGGGTTTAGCTCGACAATGTTCTTTGCATTCCCTTCGATCGCTTTCTTCTCCGAGCAAAATAAAAGCCCCTTATCCAAAGAATACCATAATGGCTTGATCCCAATGATGTCTCGAGCCAGGTAAACATCATCTTTTGCCCAATAGCAGAACGAGTACACGCCATGAACCAGCTCCAAAGTTTTTTTGATCCCGAATTTTTTCAGGAGCTTCAATAAAACTACAGTGTCATTTTGTGCCTCGAAATTATACCTCGCATCTAATTCCTTCCAGTTATAGATCTCACAGTTGGCGATAAGGACATGATTATCATCTTGAATTGGCTGCGGCATGGTATGTACTATTGCATGCAGCACCTGCCCGATTATATTTTCAGAGCTTGAATTTTTTAATTCAGAGATGGTTTTTGCCACTTGTATTGTTTTTCCATCAAAGATCCCTGCTCCATCCCTGCCCCTTTCTCGTATTTTTTCTAAGCCGCTTCCAACTATTTCAAATGCGTCTTTTTTTCCAAAAGCGCCGATGATGCCGCACATAACTAGAAAAAAGAGGGACTGCTTAAAAGCTCTTTGGGCGTTTGGAACTTTTAAGTATGGCCTTATGCAAAATTTATTTAAAAGCTTGCCATCTCCTAAGAGCATGGAGCCAATAAATCCTTTTGATAGCAAGAGATTTTCACTGCCAAACTTCGACTCTGCACTCTATATATGCAATGGAATCGAGGATTTCCTTGCCGATAAGGATCATGTTCCCAAAGGCAAAGAGGGACTTATTGCAATATTGCGCGGTCAGTATAACCTATCCGCTGAATACAAACAAGCTGAAGAAATGATCAGGCGCTTACAATCGGCGCAGGCCTGTTTAGAAGAAAAAGGATTGATTGTGCAAGGCGTCAGTAGCTTGGTAAAAAAGATTTCTGATAGTCCCCTAACAACCGAGTTTCTGATGAGTGAAGGATTGATTGGGCATCTGAGCGAGCAGTATTTGCGCAACGGCGCTAGTGCATCCATATACATATTTGGAGAGCTCTATCAAAGGTTTCGCCTCCCTGAAAAAATAGAAAAATATGCGCACGTACGTGCTCCGATGTTGTGGATTCCTCTTAACTGGACCAGAACTGATGGAATCTATCTAGGAGACAACCCAAGAGACGATAGAGGCGGAAGAAAAACAAGGCCAGTGCTTCCAAGAATCCTTGAGAAAGCTTAACGAAGTAATGAGCTTTTGAATCTTTCCGGGGCATAGGGTTTAGCACGCACTATTCTTGCCTTGAGGTTTCTTTTCTTTAATTCGACATTGATTTTTTCTTCTGAAGCAGTCGATTGGTCATATCCAAGGCAGATAATGTCTGGCCTAAACCCATCAAAGATCGAGAAGATATCGCTTTCCTTGCCTAAGACCGCCAGATTCACAAAATCAAGCTTTTTTATCTCATCTAGGCGATAGAGCTCATCATGTTTTGGTGCTTTTCCCTTGAATTTCTTGATATTAGCATCTCGGGCAACTACCACAATGAGCTGATCGCCATACGTCTTTGCTTCCCTGAGATAGGCTTTGTGCCCTTCATGCAAGATATCGAATGAGCCAAAGGCCATGACTGTTTTCATAATGAGAAAATCAAGGAATTGAACTTTAAAATAGTTGCCTTCTTAAATAGGGATTTTGCCTATGATCGTATATCCTTTGTGTCCGTACACTAAAGTTTCCCAAGGCAGAATAAATTTTTGTTAATCTCAAACTTTTAATCTTTGGTGAAGCGTCCCTTTTGTCAATCGATATAGAAGAATTACTGTGCTTGACCTTTGTGGCGCTAACTTTCACTTTCTACTGAGCCGATTTGTTCCTTAAATAGAGATCACGAATTCGATAATCACTTTCTAAAACCGCTCGTATTGTCTCCAGATAGGCCCTGTCTTTGCACGCATCGACGTTACCAATCTCAAGAAGCTGGTTACCGTTTCCAGAAAGCGGCATAAATCGAAAATAGATGTCTTGCTGGGCAGTAGTGCCCCTATAGAGTCCCTGCCCTGGCTGTGTGCTTGGACTTATGAGTCCTCTGCCTATCAAAGAATCCGAAGGACTGCCATTTAGCTTGCCATCCTTCTTCAATAATTCCCACGCTAGTTGTTCTATTGCCATGTCTGAATTAGAAACTCAAAGATTGTAATTTTTGACGCGATACGCAATGCCAAGTTCATCTTGAGCGACTGCCAGATATTCCTGGTTCTGAGTATTCTCTATGCCACTGATGTCTATTCGGTAGAACTCCATACCATTAGGCAGGGTCTTGATCTTTTGCTGGCTGAGTATGACATTAGCATTTACAGTGCTTCCACGATACCTGCCATTTAACGAACTGTTGGCATGACCATATCCATGTGCGTCCTGATTAGCTAGTCCCTTTAATTCCAGATGTGCCAAGGGGCCATTGCTATTATTGGTTGGTTTGGATAATACTATCAAAACAAGGTTTTCCAAACCTGTTTTTCGTGAAATCATGTCATGCATTGTGAAGTGTTTATTCAGACGAGCGTAAAACCCTAGATGTTATCACTTACTGAAAGTTCGTCTGCCTTTATAAACGGAATTGAACGGTTATATAAAAATATTTGGATTTTGAGATTGGGATTTTGGGACAAGCCCCATCCGAGATTAAAAATTTAAGATTGACAAAATTCCATTATCCTTCGGTGAATTTTAGTGCGCTGCCTGCGCTTCAGCGAAAGCATTCGCTGGCCCTTGCGTGCGACTTCGCATTGCTCAGTCCCACTGTTAACCGTGAGGCTGAACGAAGTGAATGCCGCACTCGCGTGCCAGACTTCGCGAGAAGCTGACTCATTGCGCTCCGACAGCACGAGTGATAATACTCGGGGTCGGGCGAAGCGAGATTTTGAACACTGCCTCGGGCTTTGCAGATTATTTATAATTCTGACAAACCCATTTTCCCAAAAGATCTGGCAATAATTTCTAAAAAATTGGTTAATCTTAAACGCCACTTTTATAAATCTCAAAAACCTACAGTATACAAACCAAACAAGGAATGATACCAATGGCAAAAAACAAAACTATACAGAAAATATCCCCATTTTTGTGGTTTGATGACAAGGCAGAGGAGGCAGCTAAGTTTTATGTCTCAATTTTTAGCAATTCCAAGATGGGAAACATTTCGCGCTATGGCGAAGATGGATCTGTGGTTACAGGAAGACCTAAAGGGTCGGTAATGACCGTTTCATTTCAGATCGAAGGGCAGGAGTTCAGCGCA
>CAZFPU010000119.1:0-6779 GCA_964521145.1 uncultured Methanosarcinales archaeon
TGCTGCCCTGGCAACAACATCTTGAGCAAACACCAAAACAGGCCTTTCTTGTTCAATCGTCTTTCAACCTCGGTTTTTCACTTGCAAACATCGTAGATGCATCTTCATTGAAACAGGAATACCAGTTGAATGGGTCGCTTCCAATAGCTAGGAACAATATAAACACACCTCACGCCCTGAACACAACGATAGAAAGCATGCTAGGGCCGTATTCTCTAAATGGAGCCATTGTGGCTGCGGATGCAAAAACGACTTCAGAAGACAGGGGTAAGACCTATCTTGAATTCGCCGCCCAGCAACTTGCTAAAAGTGGCTATAGTGTATCAATTCAAACTGCTACTTATTTTGATACTGCCTTAAACAAGGAAGTCAGCGGCCAGATCCTTGTCGATAATGAGAATCCTGATCGATTTTATCATGTCCTTATCGATGGCAGGCTGCCCTCATTTGAATATGGGTCCAAAAGTCCGCTAGAGAGAAAAGTAAGCGCAAATGAATCAATACAAGTGTTGGCGCATGCGCGCGACTTAGAGGAAATCGATGGCCTTCGCTATGATAACGAGGCGTTCAAAGCAAAGGATTTTTGTGGCATTTCCTCGCAGAGAAAGGAATTAGGGAAATACGGCGGCCAGACTTACAATGCGCTCATTATCCAGATCCTTCAGCAAAAAGGGTATTCTAAAGCGCAAATAAGCAAAATGATCGGGGAAAACCAGATATTTGCTACACTTCAGGCAAACAGCGGGTATCGTGGCGGCTCTATTATCAAGGATCTTAGTCAAATCGTCGATAGAAATTACGCATCCATTGAGATTTCAATACTGGGCGCAAACAATGTAGGACCAATCCAAAATTAATCGTGATTCGTATTTTCAATTGGGACAAAAAACGTTTCTAGCCTTTTTTTATCATTTCCTGCAGCGCATTGAAGGCGCGCATCGCATCTTTTTCTTTTAGGATGAACGTAAGCTCTGATGCCGTCGAGATTATCTCATAGATATTGATATGCTCCCAGGCGATCACTCTTGTCGCCGCAAAAATTACACCCGGTGTTGAGATGAAGCTTTTATCGGCGAAATTGATGCTAAGAGAAACCAATCCTTTCTGCTTGGTGAGGATCTTTTCATGCTTAAGCAGGCTTGAGAGCTTCTCGTCATAGCGCTCATTGGTAATTATCGCGACCTCATTGGTTCCCAAGATGATATGCAGCGAATCTCCCTTTCTAAAATCAGCGATATCATACATCTCCTTTAGTTTCGATAGGAGGGGATTGGTCTTCACCACGTTCACATCGATAATGCCCGTCTTTAGGTTGAGCTCGCCTTCGAACAAAAAATCCATCTTCTTGCCACCTTTTTCTAACTCCTCAGCGTACCTTCGAAGTGCCATCATGATCGCGCTCTCTTTTACCAAGATCCCCATCTCTTTTCTCACGAAAGGGAGCATTTCTTCTGCCAAAGCTGCGTAGTTTATGATGTTTCTTTGCAGTGCTTCAAGAAGAAAAGGATTTTCCTGCAGCTTTTTCTTGACAAGGTGCGCTATGGTTACCATTTTTTTCTTTTACTTTGTTTTATTACGCTATGGGTGTAATGCCCCGCTGCTTGCAGCGGCCTATGTTCCATAGCGTGATATTCGAAAATTTTGAATCTGAAATTCGCGTAATACCCCTCAGCTTGCTGCGATTGGGACAGCGAATTCTAAATTTTCGTTTTATTTAATGTTCGTCTAGGTTTAATTCCTAGGCGTTCAGGTCGCTTATTGAAAGCATCAGCAGCTTCCTTGGGTGGACAGTCACTATGGGTTAGGTGCCCAATGACTGAAAACAATAAACATTGCAACGTTGCATTTGTTTAATGATCGGGAAGTCCCACCTCGGTGGGGAGGGGTCATTGTTCTTCTTTGGTTTAATCATCTACCTTGTTCGCTTATTGAAATCGTTTCGTTGGTCGCAATGACTTTTGGACCCAATGACTTCACCATCAAAAATCATGTTGTATTCTTTTTAATGATCAGCAAGTCCTGCGCGTAGGGCTCGTGTCATTTTAACATTTTATTAGATTTCTGTTATAATAATAACATAATGTTTTAATAGTATATATTCCTTTCGATTTCCAATGAGAACATTCAAGGAGAACATGATGCGGATGATACTGATGCAAGAGCAACTGGATCCAACACCTCTTGAGATGATGGATAGCGAGTTCGAGGATTTTTGGACGTTCATCAAGGAATGCGAAACTAATTAGGCCTTTCTCTTTTTGGTGCTTTAACATGCTTGAAAAAAAAATTGACACATACCACCTATCCTACGATACCGGGCTTGATGATATTCGGGAAGCGATAGCCAGAGCAAGGGGTTTTGTGCCTGCACGTCGAGTGGATATCTCAAAGCCGACCATAGAAGTGCTTCACCAGGGGCCTACTGTTGCATATCAGTCTGTTAGTATCAAAGGTTCGCTGTATTGGGAAGTGAATGTCTCTGCAGGAAATGTATCTCAAGGAAGGGGTCCTCAGATGATCATCGAAAAATTACATGCGTATTTTAGCCAGCGCAGCACGTATATTAGGGATCAATAAGCTTCATCGCGGTTATTTTTCTTTATGTATTTCACCACTGGCTAAGAACAAGATTTAAAAATAGTTAACGCTTTCTTGGTTTTTATGTATCAGAACGTAGTTATCTTAGGGCCAAGAGGCAACGTAGGAAGAAGCCTAATCGACCAAATGTACGAAAAGCGAGATATGGATCCTGCTGTTCATGCTCACCCAACGCGCATTGTTGGCCTTGCAGGATCCAAAGATTGCCATTTCAATCTAACCGGATTAAGTCGGGAGCAGGTTTATAACTTCATTGCAAATAAGGATGGCCATTCAACGTATACGAAACCGGCAGATCTTATTAGTATCGCTGGAAAATCTTTGGATAATCTGATCTTTATTGACGTCACTGCAGCTAACGAACCTATGATCGAGTTTCATTGTCAAGTAATCCAAGAAACACCGTATTCTATAGTCACTGCGAATAAAAACCCCATAGCCAGAGTACCTTACGAGACTTTTAAGATGCTCACCAAAAACCCTGACCGGTATGGTTATCGCTGCTCTGTCATGGCTGGGGCTGATGCGGTAACTTTTATAAGAGATATTATCGACTTACGTGATGTTATCAGAAGTATCGAAGGCTGCTTTTCTGGGACTTTAGGTTACATAGCAACCCAGCTGCAAACCGGAAAACCGTTCTCTACGATTGTAAAAGAGGCAAAGAAGGAAGGCTACACAGAGCCAGATCCTCGTGACGATCTTAATGGGATAGACGTAGCTAGGAAACTTACGGTGCTTGCCAGAACTGCCGGTTACGCCGTCAATCTTGAGAACATACAAATCAATCCATTTATTCCAGAAAAATTCTTTAGGAATGAAAGTATAGATTCTTTTATGGATTCACTGCATTCATTAGATGAAGATTTTTCTCTGGCAGTTGCTCAGGCAAAACAGGAGAATGAAGTGCTTCGATATGTTGCAAAAACCACAAAAATAAACGGTACACCCGAATTCAGGGTTTCTTTAGAACCGGTTGGTTTAGACAATCCCCTAAGCAGTCTTAAGGATACAGAAAATATGATAATCATTACATCTGACACGCACAACAATCCTTCTTACAAAATCGGATCAGCAGGCGCAGGTCTTCGACTGACAGCTCAAAATGCAAGACGTGAGATTGCCGACCGGTGTCGCGATAGACATATTTGAACCAATCAGATGTTACCCTAATTTTTTAAGCTATCTTTATTAACAATATTTAAAAAAGGCAATTCAAATTAAATTATATGCCAATTCGATATTACAGCACTAATCGTTCTTTACCCACTGGCTTCAAAAGAACAGTTTCATTCAAAGAAGCTCTTTTTACAGGTATTGCCCCTGACAACGGTCTTTTCATGCCAACTACAATACCGGTATTCTTAAAAAAGGAGATCATCGGCATGCAAGGGCTTTCATACGCTCAAGTAGCATACAGTGTGCTCAGAAAATTTCTTCATGATGATATTTCAGACACGCTTCTGAAAAAACTGACTAAGGAAGCGTATACATTTGACATTCCTTTGGAAAGAATAGATAGCAAAACGTATCTTGCGCGTCTCGACCAAGGCCCTACCGCTTCATTCAAGGATTTTGCGTGCCAATTGCTTGCTAAACTGATGAATGCCCTTAAAGAAAAAAACGAGACCATAACAATTCTTAGCGCAACCTCTGGAGATACGGGAAGCGCGGTAGGTGAGGCATTTCGAGGGATACCTGGCTTTCAGGTAGTACTGCTCTATCCAGCAAGCGAAGTTTCTTTGGTGCAAAAAGAGCACATGGATAGGATTGGAAAAAACGTGACTGCTATCTCAATTAATGCCAAATTCGATGACTGTCAGGCACTCGCAAAGCAGGCATTCCTTGACAAGGACCTCAAAAAACTGAATCTCACGTCGGCAAATTCCATAAACATCGCAAGACTGCTCCCTCAGATCGTATATTATTTCTATATCTACTCTCGTCTTGAACCAAACCAAAAAATAGTCTTTTCAGTCCCTTCTGGTAACTTCGGAAGCTCTTTTGGATGTGAACTTGCAAGAAGAATGGGGCTTCCAGTATCTAGACTCATCATAGCCACCAATGCGAACGATTCTTTTCCAAGATTTCTCGAGATGGGTAAATACAAAAAGATCGTTCCCTCAAAAAACTGCGTTTCAAATGCGATGAATGTTGGCAATCCAAGCAATCTCTCCCGATATTTTGACCTCTATGGTGGCATTTTGGATAACCAAGGAGTTGTGCTCAAGATGCCCAACTTGCAAGAGATGAGAAAACGCTTGTATTCGATTGCCATCTCTGACACAAGGACCATAGCAGCAATACGCGCATTCTATAGCGAACATACCTCTCTTTTGGAGCCGCACGGTGCAGTTGCGTATGCTGCCATGTGTGCGTACCGAACCATTGACCCTAACACAAGAGCGGTTTGCCTAGAAACGGCGCACCCTTCCAAATTCCCGCAAATCATTAAAAGGGAACTGTGTATTTCTCCCAAAATGCCCACTGCCCTTAAGAAAACATTGAAGCGAGAAAAGAAGGTTCTGTCAATGGGGCATGACTACACAAAGATAAAAAAATATTTGCTATCACTTTGAATTCTATGAAAATTTCAAAAGAGGAGTTCATGCAGGAACTTTCACATCCGCAAGAGAGAAAACATCCTTTGATATTCATCGGGATGTCGAGTGTTGGAAAAACAACGTGGGGCAAGCGGCTAGCAAGTACTCATAACTACGCAATCATCGAGATAGACGAGCTTATTGGAGCATCAGAAGAATACAAAAACCTGCTCAAACAATTCCAGGGCGATTCGATGGTCGAGAAGATGGGAAATTATTTTGGTAAGCCTTGGGATCTTGGATACGCAGAGAAGGAAGATCAGTATCTGGCAGTTGAGGCAAGCTGTATGTCAAAACACTTCGCGCAAAATACTATTTTGGATATGACTGGCAGCTGCATCTATCATCCCCTTCAGATGAAGAAACTGGCGCAGATCGGTCTCATAATCCATCTGGCTCCCGACACCAATCATATGGAGCAGATGATATCGCAATACCTCGCGGAACCAAAACCAGTGTGCTGGAGAGGCTTATTTGAGAAATACGATTCTGAAGGCAACGAGCACGCGCTAAAGCGATGCTATCCTCTGCTTGTCAAGAATAGATTGGCGCTCTATGAGCGTTACGCCGATGTCACGGTCCCTTTTGCCATCAATCGATTAGGAAAAATAGACCAGATCATGGAATGCATCCAAAGCCAGCTTGATTGAATATTTTAGAGATTAAAGGCTTCATGGAAAAAGTGAAGGGTAGCATCACAAAGGTCGAGCTTTTTGATTCTTACAAATTAGGTGACAAGGGGCGGTTTGAACTATTTTCTTTGGAAAATATTTATTACGCCTTTGGCTTTATTTAGCGCGATGCCTCCTGCTCAGCTGAAATATCAGCTGACACTATCAGGGACATGCGCTGCGCTTAGTCCCTTGCCACGGGGTTGAGCGTAGCGAATGCCGCCTTCATGTGCCCGGCTTTATGAGAAGCTGGCTACAAGATGCTACCCTGAGCGAAGCGAAACTTTTTCCATGAAGCCCTGCGATGCACAATCTTTATAACCTTCTCATTTTTCAATATCTTCTATGTCAGAAAAAGAACTCGAGCATTATCTCTGGATTGAAAAGATCTCAGATGAGCTGGCAAGCAAAGCAAAAATGCACGTGCTGCATGGCATGTGGACACCTTCTGGTTACTTTCACATAGGAAACTCCCGAGGAGAGCTTTTGGTTCCCGGATTTCTAAAGCAGGCGCTCAAGGAAAAGGGCATTGAGGTGACTCAGCAGTTCATCATGGATGATTTTGATGATTTTGATAAGGTTCCTGAAGGCATTGCAGTGGATAAGAAGGAATTCGCGCAATATCTGGGAAAACCATTGAGGGAAATCCCAAGCCCCGTCCCTGGCTTTAACAATTGGGCAGAATATTTTTCGCATGATGTCCTATCAAGAATGAAGGATTATGGGATCCATGCCACTATCTTATCATCCTATGACTCATATAAGAAAGGGCTTTATGATGAAGCGATAAAAATTGCTCTTGATAAATCAGAGATAATTCGAGAGATACTCAATGATGTTGCGAACGCCAAAAAAGAGCAAGGATGGCGCCCCGTAATGGTCGTGTGCCAAGGATGCGGCAGATCAG
>CAZFPU010000120.1:0-6730 GCA_964521145.1 uncultured Methanosarcinales archaeon
ATAGTTGGCATTCTTTATTTTTTAATATTTCCGCTGGTTTAATTCCCTGATTTTAGGTCACTCACTAAATAATCATATGCAGCTTTATTAGATGGTAGTTACAATGGCCTAGACCCACTAACGAAGTACATTGGAGATCAGCTCATGTTGTATTTTTTAATGATTGGGAAAGTCCATCACTTAGGGGCGTGAAGTCCCTTTTTGGTTTTCAGTTCTTGTTTCCCTTATGATTATCATTTCAATTTCTTGATATCGTTCTCGAATCTATCCTTGAATTTGTTTGGAAACCGAAGAACGGCGGCAGGGTGAATGGTCTCGAAGTACTCAATGCCTTCAATGCGCGGCGTGAAAGCCCTCGCGAGCGCACCCATGAGAAGGATCTTCTTTGGCTTGATTATCTTGATCTGCTCCTCTAGGAACGGAAGATCAAATGCAACTTCCTCTTTTGTTGGAAGCCTATTGTCTGGTGTCCCGTATTTTCCAACGGAGGTTACGAACACTTTGCTTCTCTCTATTCCACATTTTTCCAATGTCCTCGTAAGGAGTTGCCCGCTTCTTCCAATAAAAGGCCTTCCGGTTTCATTCTCCTGTTTCCCGGGATTTTGGCCAATGAGCATTATCTTTGCGTTCTCTGGACCTTCGCCAGGTACTGCATTATATTGCGCAGAGAGTGGATTTTTCCTGGACTTTTTTATTTTTTCATGCAATTGCTCGAGTTTCATGACTATTGGGGAATTTTTTTAGAATAAAAAGATTGTGTAGTGCTTGGGTTGTTTTTCCTTGTATTAATCTTTTTTGGGAATTGGTATTGAGATGCGTGGGGGGGGGGGTAGTAGATGAAACTTATTGAGAAAGAGTTTTAAATGATGAACACAAGTCAGCAAATAATGCCCAATAAAAATGGATGGAAGAAACTAAAACCTTGGCAGAAAGGTCTGGCAATAGGGGCTATTACCCCAATCGTGGCTTCCTTGATTATTTTACCACTTTTCTTAATTTCTGATTATTACAAAAATGTAAAACCATACGCTGATGATTCTGATTTAAAACCAAAACCTTTAGTGCTTTTAATGCAGACAATAGGATGGATAATTACGACTACTATAGGTATATTTTTCTATACGATAATTCCATGTGCATTTCTAGGACTTCTTGCTGGTTACACTTTTGGAAAGATGAACGAATAGAAAAAACACCATAATGCACTACTCAGAGCACCAATCCAATAACGCACCAAAACCACCTTTCGCAATCTTTAAATAACTACTTTCCATCCCCAAAGCAAAGGTGGTTTGTATCGGTATTCCTGCTTTAAAAGATCTTGATGTAAAAGGAAAAAAAGTGCTTGTTCGGACATCCTATGATGTGCCGCTGGATTCTTCTAAAGGTGTTTTGGATCCAGGCCGAGTAAAAGATGATTCCAGAATTGTGGATACTTTGTCTACACTAATTCATCTCATAAAAAATAGCGCGAAGATAATCCTAGAGCCAGGCTGGCTTGGAAGGCCAAAGGGAGAGGACCCTGACCTTACCATGGCGCCGGTAGCGCTTCGATTGCAGGAGCTGCTTAAAGAGCAGGGAATGCTTAAGCATCCGATTCTTCTAACTCCTAATTCACTTGATGGCAGCAAGCCAAGAAGCGTCTATAAAAATAAGGAAGAAGTCATTAAGGCAGTGGCTGATATCAAGGAAGGCCAGATAGTGATGCTCGAAAATGTCAGATACGATGCCGAAGCGAATTCAGATAACCAGGATTTCGCGAAATTCATTGCTGATCTTGCAGGGCCCAATGCAATTTATGTCAATGAGGCAGAAGCGCAAAACCATCGGCCGGAAGCAACGATCACGAGCACTCCACTCTATATTACCAAGAATGGCGGAAAAGCCGTGTTCGGACTCAAGTATGTTGATGTGATGAAATATATCGGTGGTATCTCAAAATTACTAGAAGATAAGCAGCGAGGCCCATTCATTTTCTTTTTATCCGGAAAAAAAATAGAGACGCAAGTGGGTATTACTTCAAAGATCAGCGTCACTCATTCTCTTCTAGATAAGATGAAGCAAGGAGATGTTTTGGTTGTGCAGGGAGCGGTAACCTATACATTCCTCTTAATCGAGCAATTCATCGATAGCATCAAAAAAAATACAAGCCAAATAGAAAAGATCATTGAAGACTATAATGCAAAGATCGAAAGCGAGACAGCCGCAATAACCAAAGAAAAGAAACCCAATGCCTCTGATCTAATAACAGAGATACAGGGAAAATTCCAGAAGGAAAAAAGTGAAAAGATAAAGGCGCTCATCGAGATCACAGATGAACAAATAAAACACCTCGTCGGAAATTCCTTTGTTGAATGGAAGGAGATAGGGGAGCAGATCGCGTTTGCTTCACGCGTCATTTTCAAGGCAAATGAGAAAAAAGTAACCCTACTGCTGAATTCGGACCATATCATAACAGATAAGTTCCCCGATAAATATGGAAATCTACCAAAAGATGCGCAGATTAAACTCTATGATAAAGCGCTTGGTATACCCATTGGCTGGCTTGGAGTCGCTCCGGGTCCAAAGACCACGCAATCGATCTGCGAAAGCGTGAAAAAAGCGTATTTATTGATTTTAGCGGGCCCGATAGCTATTGAAGATCCAAGACTAGAAGAATTATATGGTTCGAACAAACAACTACTCGATGCCATTAGGCAAGCAAAACAAAAAGGCGCGATAACCATAGCGGCAGGCGGAGACACCGTAGGCATGGTCAATACTATGGGTGGTACAGATTCCTTTACAGTGATCTCAAATGCAGGTGGCGCCACTCTTGAACTGATAGAAAAAGATGGAAAACTGCCAGGGATTGTAGCGCTTGAGAAAGCAGCCGATGCGCGTGGTTAATATTTTGGTGCAAATTTCTAGGCTCAGTTGTCTTCTTATCATAATTATGCGAGGCCGTAGCGTAATGAGTCTAGAAGCGAAGGCCTCGCACTAAATATTGCCGAAGGCAGAATAAATTTGCGTCATATCGAAGCCTTGATGCTCAACCTGGGTGATGCAATCCACGCACAAGAATTCACTGAATAATTATTTTTTCCTTGTTTTGAGCCAATTCTTTGTTTATTTTTTCTTCAATATTTTTTTTAAGTGCATCCACATCGATCTTTTGCAGCTCGCGTTCAAAATCCTGCATCGCTGCCTTATACTTTCCAAGCTCCATCTCAAGGCGCTCTTCTTCGTCTTTAAGCGAGTTGACCTCTTTCTGGACGATGTTTTCCTCTATTTTGGTATTCACTGAATCAAGACTCATTTTGAGTTTCGAATATTTCTCTTTCATGTTCATGAAATAATCCTGCGTCAGCTGGTTTACTTTTGCAAGTATCTTCTCTCTTTTGCGCTCTTCAAGCTCAATTGTATTGTCCATGACCGCTTTTTTCATTCCTTCAATAAGGGCTATGATATCTAGCTTCTCATCGGCCATCAAGGCATGGATTGCATTTTGCAGATACTGCTCGATAAGCGCTTCATGCATTATTGTTATCTTGGAGAATTTCCTTAAGACCCGCTCAAGGTCTGAAAAATCATGGAACAAGGTGTTTTCGACTTCTAGCATAGCAACTTCAGCTTGCTGGGCCTCATCAAGCAGCTCCTGGTATCTTCCAAATTCAGAGCTTTGCTCTTTATCGACAAGATCAGTATGCACTTTCTCTTTTTTCTTCGATGTCTCTTCTGCTGCTACACTATGGTCTTTTATCGCTTGTTCATGCCGTGCCTTTGCCTGGATCTTTTTTTGGATGTCCTGAAGTTCTTGTTTTAGATGGAGTATTTTTTGAAGCGTGCTTGTCTCTACGGTGGATGTTATTTTTTTCAGATGCAGATCCACAAGCCGCATCGATTCTGTTATATCGGCGATGTGGTTTGCGAAGAGCTGTGATAAAATAGCATGGCTTCGCGCCGTTGAACTTGCAAGATCGGTCATCTCCTTTTGCATCTTGATGCTTTTTTTGGAGCTCTCAAAGACATCTTCGTGCTTAAGATCGATATTTGAGAAAAACCGAGAGAGGGCGCGAATGAACGCTTCTCTATTTCCCTGCATGACAGCCAAAGCTCTCTGGGGCATCTTGTCATTTCGCAGAGCTGCCTCTTCAAGCTCCTTTAGCTTTGCAAGTATGCGCTCGCTTTCTTTTTGCAACGCTTCAAGAATGTCCGCAACGTCTTTTTTTACTAGATCCTTATGGTAAGCCTCTTTGCTTGAAAGCCAGTTTTCAAGCTCATGGAACGCAATGGTTGCCTGCTGCTCTTCCTTCTTTATGATCTTTTTTAGAAATTGAAGCATAGAGAATATGAATAAAGAAGTGTTTATAAAAATATGGTAAGAGGGATCTTTTTTGGATACTAGGGTTTTTTGGGAAATGGCGGTTGGCATCCCAAAGGTCGAGCTTTTTGAATATAACAAATTAGGCGACAAGGGGGAAGTCCCTTACGGGGAACCAAGACAATCAGGGATTTTCGGGGTGCCAAAATGCCGCGCATTTTTAGCATGTCGATCATTGAAAAAAACGTTGAATGCGAGAAGGCGCTAACCCGAGCGAAGTGTGAATTTCCCCAAAACCCATTGCTTTCTCTTATAGTTTCAGAATAAGTATAATCCAAAAAACCAATAAAATAAAAAGAAAGCAACGCAATGCAGAGAAAATGCCACAAAAACGATTCAAAAAACCTGCTGTCCAGCAAAACATCGCAAAGGAGCGAATCGAGATTTTATTTAAGCAGGCAAAGGAGCAATTCGAAAAGGAACCCCTCCTCTCAAAGCGCTATGTGCAGCTTGCAAGAAAAATAGCTCTCAAATACAAGATTAGATTGCCGCGTGAGCTCAAAAGAAAAATATGCAAGCATTGCCACACTTTTTTGGTGCTTGGAAAGAACCTAAGGGTAAGAACCCAAAAGGGACATTTGGTGTATACGTGCTTGGAATGCAATGAAGTGATGCGCTTCCCCTTTAAACATCGGAATTCCACCATTTCTATGAATGGTGGTTTACCGTGAGTAACCATTGAGTGGAATTCCGAGTGTGCTCAAAAACCATCCGCTTGTGGAACCACCGCATCATGCCACTGGTGTTTCACCGGTGGTTTTTGACAAAATAATTTTCTCTCGGTTTTAGCTCGGCTTTTCCTCATCTTTCTTAGTCGATGGGTATTCTTCCTTCACTGGATAATGACAAAAAACCCAAAGATTTATATATAGAAAATCAATTCCTTTCCTTATGTATAACTACCAAGGCTATATCGTGATTTGTATTCTGATTATTGGCGTGGTAGTGACTGCGCTATAAAAGCCAAAGATGTTCTTTTCTCACAAAAAAAAAGAGCATCAGCTTGCGCTATAAAATTTCACAAGGTGATCAATATGAAACTCAAAATTGTTGACTTGAACAATATGATGGAAGAATTCAGCGAGAAATAACTCTGAACAATGCAAAAGCGAGTACACGGCTTCGGACTTGAGGAAATCGTCTCCCATACACAATTTTCTGACTTTGAAAAAAGAATGAGGCAGAAAGTGAAGGGTAGACAAGAAGTCTCAGGTGCTGAACTGATGGTGTATTCGCTTGAAGCGCTTGCGCTAGAAAATCCAGGCATTGAAATGATTGCTGGGCATCACGGCGGTGCGATATTGCCCCATTTTGAACATTTTACAGAATCCCCTTTATATGCTAGCTATACGCATGTTCCCAGCGAGCAAAATGGCGGGTTCATTGCAAAAGGTGTAGCAAATGCACTCAATCAAGTCGGTGTTGCGATTGCCACTTCAGGGCCAGGAGCAACCAATCTAATCACGCCATTCGGTGATTGTGCCATGGATTCTGTGCCTGTTGTTTTCATCAGTGGCAACGTATCTACGTCAGTTGCGGGGACCGAAGCATTTCAGGAAGCGCCTATCACTCTTATGGTGTCTCCCATGGCTAAAGATGCCATTTACGTGAGAAAGATTGAAGACATCCCAAGCATATTTTATCACGCATTTAGGAATGCTAAGTTAGGAAGACCAGGATCAATCTGGATAGACGTACCTATAGATGTCCAATTAGCAAAAATACATCCAAAGAGTATTTCCTATCAAGATTTTGATAACAAATACAGGCTTGCAGAATCAGATCATCTTGAGCAACGATTATCGGCAGTATGGGATTTGCTCAAAGATGCAAAACGCCCCGTGCTCTATATTGGCGGTGGAGTCAAAACAGCAAAAGCTCAAAACGAATTATACCATTTTGCAACCACGTACGGAATTCCAGTCACCACGACTCTCAAGGCAAAAGGTGTTTTTCCAGAAAGACGTCAATCAGCCATTCTATCAGAAACACACCCGCTGTCGCTTGGTATGCTTGGTATGCATGGTACAGCCTATGCGAACTATGCCGTTGATGAAGCTGATTTAGTTATCAATATTGGAGCGCGTTATGATGATCGGGTAGTTGGAAATCCTGATTTATTTGCAAAGGATGCATTGCATGTCCAAATCGATATACAGCCGCGTGCCATAGGTGGCCCAAACAATAGGCAGTCAAATCTCTCGATACAAACTGATGCAAAAAAAGCCCTTCGAAGGCTTGCAGAGATTGCAGCAGGGCAAGATTCAAGACCAGATTATGCATCATGGCATGACAGAATCAATGAACTCAAGAAAAATTTTCACCTTGATTACGATGTCAGTCATACTATATCGCCCGATTATTCTC
>CAZFPU010000121.1:0-6687 GCA_964521145.1 uncultured Methanosarcinales archaeon
AACCTTATGCTCATATCTAAGTTACAGGATGATTTTGACATCTCATTCACTACTTCAGATATCGAGGATACAGTAACAGTAAATCAAATTTATGAACTGGTGAAGAAGAAATTGAGTGCCAAATAAATGCTATACTTAGCCAATTCTAAATCTTTTGCGCGTTAAGATAAATCTATCGTAGAGATGAAATCGAAGCGTCGTGAATAATATCTGAAGATTCATCTTCCTTCGCATCATAGATCCAATCAAAATGCCGTGTTTTTTTTCTTTGATATACTGAGAGTAAGCCAATGTCTCATACCCATAGCCATTTCCAAAGTATTTGACCAGAAGATTGAGTCCTGTTTCGATGCGATATCCTTTTTTGTAGAAGTCTGGAAGTTTCTCCCATACTGAGCGTTTCATCGCTCGCTGCCCTGAATTGAGTGCCCAGGCTTTCACGGTTTTCTGCATTCTGTTTGCGCATAGGCCAATATACATATCATAGCGTCTTTGAAGCACTGGTCTTAGGATTTTTTGGATATGCATTGGCTGTAAGCCGCGCAGATCTGAATCGCAAAAAAGTATTATTGATGCGTTTGTTGCTTTGACGCCTGCATCCATGCTGGGGCCTTTTCCCCTGTTCATTGGGTTTCGCATGTATTTTATTTTGGGAAATTGATTTACAACTGAATACAGATCGTCGGTGCTTGCATCATCAACTACTATTATTTCATCCAATTCCTTAACTGAGCACAGCGCTCTGAGTACTGGGGCTATTCGTGGAGCCTCGTTGTATGCGGGAACTATTGCCGCTACTTTCTCATTTTTCATTCTCCTTATTGATTGGGAATTGATTAAAAGGATTATGGTATTTAGTATTGGATCCTCAATAATCAGGCATAACTTTAATAAAACAAGTCCAATTTAAAATCCCCATGAAAAGCCTCTTTATCGTCATCGATGGGATGGATGGAACCGGAAAATCCTCCATGATCGAGATGCTGCATAATTATCTTTTTTCTAAGGATAAGCGCTATAGGATCCTGACAACTCGGGAGCCAACCAAAGGAACCTATGGCAAAAAGATTCGCGACATGCTCGCCACTGATACCAATCCAAAAGAGAATGCCAATGAACTGTTAGAATTATTCATAAAAGATCGTGAAGAGCATTTGAATACTGTCGTAAAGCCATTTTTAAGCGCACAAAAAGGCGAGGATATCAATATATGCCTCTGCGATCGCTATTATCATTCGACTATCGCGTTCCAAAGCACGCAGGGGCTTGACCAAAAAACGATTATTGAAAAAAATAAGGCTTTTTTAAAACCAGATCTGGCCATAATTTTAGATATAAAGCCAGAAATAGCCTTGCAGAGGATGAATTTAAGAAAAAGAGAGAAATTCGAGGAACGTGCATTCATGGAATCCTTAAGGGATCGATTTCTAGCCTTGCCCAAAATATTAAAAGAGAATATAAAAATAATTGATGGGTCAGCCAAAAAAACAAGCGTTTTTGAAAAGATTAGAAAGGAAGTCGATTTCTTACTATAAACATTGATTGTAGGGGTCGAACATCGCCGACACGAGCTTTGCGAGTGTCCTGATATTTTATGAGTGCCCCTTTGTGCCAGCTGCGATCAGCTAGCTTAATGCTCTGAATGATCATCATGATGATGCTCTTTTCTGCGATACCTTAATCCGCCATTCCAGCGAAGCACGATTGCCGCTAAAACGATCGCAAGGCCAATAATTACCGCAGGCGCAACAAGGCTGTTATCAACAACAGTTTTCTCATATACGGGCATCTTATGACAGCCAAAATCGCTTCCGCAATAGTAGCCTTCCCCGCAATAGCTATCTGATGTGCATTCTCGCTTGTTTATCGTGATAAGCCAGCCAACGAATATAAGAAAAACTATTGCAAGTAGCGCAAGACCCATCATGAGTTCTGCTCGTTTATTCTTGGCGTATTTCATACACCTAAGAAAAGAAAAAGACTATATAAATGTTTCCACTTATAAGTGATGATTTATTCAGGCTTCGCCTCAGGCTCTAAAATTGGCTGCTCAACAAATTCTCCTAATTTCCGATGCTTTCTTGTGGTCTCATAACTTATGCTCATTTACTTCACCTCTATTTCAATCCTGTACTGCCAAAGCCGCCTTCCTGCCTGGCTGTTGTGCCAAGTTCTCTTGATTCCTCAAACTGCGCATGCTCGACCTTGGCAAAGACCATCTGGCCTATCTTCGAATTTTTTTCAATATGAAAAGAATCTTGACCGAGATTGATGAGTGGGATCTTGATCTCTCCACGATAGCCGCTATCAATAGTTCCAATACAATTGACAAAACTTATGCCATGATTGATTGCAAGCCCCGATTTTGGCCTAACCTGGCCTTCGTACCCGATAGGAATTTCCAACTTTATGCCTGTAGGGACAAGCTTTCGCTCCATTGGCTTTAGAACACAGGATTCAGAGGCATACAGATCAACACCTGCATCACCATCATGAGCGTATTTTGGTGTTGGAACGTCAGCGACCTTGAGAATTTTGACTGTAAGCATTATTATTTTTTTGATAAGCGCAATATTTAATGGTTCGTAACTCTGAAGGTTAGTGAAACCATGGAATTTCTGTTTTGATCGCTCAAAATCGAGATACAAGTGATTAGGCCCAATAAATGCAGGCAATATTAAGACCAACACCAGAGACAATTTCAAATGAAAAAAGATGATCAAAGAGCGAGGCTTTGGACAAAATGTCTCCAGGCGCTTTTATTCTTTAGAAGGAATTGCCAGAAATTAACTAATCATTCCCTTTTCATGAACTGCATCAGATTATCCATCTTATGACTCAACACTTGACCATTTTCAGGACCTATCTTGATGTTTATAGCATTCATAGCCTTTGACAATAGTGTAACGTTCCAGACGGTTCCAAATTCAGGCAAATTCTGCAGGATGAATATCCTTTTTGTAATAAGCTCCCCCCGATAATTCTCCTTGAGTACAGCCTCGACTGCGTGCATGATGCTATTGAGATCCTGCTCTAATTTCGATTCATCGATCTGGGATATTTTCGCATTGGGCTCCTTAAACACGGCTTCCTCTGGCTGGATGCTCAATCCATCTTGCGAAACCAAGAACGTGATCATCTTGTCGCTCTTTTTGTTGTAGAATCCCAAGTGCCAAGGTTGTTCTGAATGGTCATCCATGGTCTTTAACGCGTAGGAGAAAAAGCTGTCGGGGTTTATCTTCTTCCAGCCGATGTATTCTGAATTTTTTTCGAGTGTTTTTAGTATAGATTTTAGTTCCATGTTTGTGAATTGATTTTAATTTTACGTGGATTTAAGAGAATTCGAATATTTAAAAAAGCGTGTTATTTAGGTGCGCCCAATGTTGGCGCGCATTGGATGCGCCGCGCAATGGCGGCGCCTAGATATCTAGCTTTTTAATTTGTAAGTTAAATAAAACATCAAATTCTCCTATGTAACCATTGTTCACTGGTAAACATTTAAAAATATTTGGGCTTTTCATGAGAATATGACCATTGCGCTTAACGTACTCCAAGAGCAAAAAGAGCTCAAGAACAAAAAAAGAGAGGAAGAAGGCTATAGACTGGTTGGCAACCACTCCGCTGTGAAGATCTGCGCATACTGCAAAAAAGCCATCAAAGGGCAGGATGTGTGCTACAAGAACACTTTTTATGGGATTGAATCATGGAGATGTGTTCAGATGTCTCCTACGTTCTACTGCGATCATCGCTGCGTGTTCTGCTGGAGAGATATCGAATATGTATGGCCAAGCTGGCAGGGCCCTGTTGATGATCCTAAAGACATAGTAAATGGCGCAATTGAAGCGCATGTTGAGTTATTGCAGGGTTTCAAGGGGAATCCAAAGTCTGTTCCTGAAAAGCTACAAGTGATGGATAAACCGCTGCATTTTGCGATCTCTTTGACCGGAGAGCCTACGATGTATCCTCGTTTGCCAGAAATGATCGATTACATCAAGTCAAAAGGAATGACCGCATTTCTGGTTACGAATGGAACAATTCCTGATATGATTGAGAAATTATTGGATCATCAGCCAACGCAACTCTACATCAGCGTCTACGGTTCTAACAAAGAAATGCATCAAAAGACCGCAAATCCAATAACCAAGGATGCTTGGGAAAAATTGCAGAGAAGCTTGTCCATGCTGCATAAATTCAATCGAAATGTGATGCGATTGACATTGACTAAGGGCTATAATTTCATGGATCCGGAAGGGTATGCAAAGCTAATTGAGAGATACCAACCGATGTTTGTAGAACTAAAGGGCTACTCCTTTGTAGGCCATAGCCAAAAGCGTCTTGAAGTGACAAACATGCCATTCCACCAAGAAATTCTTGATTTTGCCAAGGTAATTGAAAGAAATTCCACGTACAAGATCATAGACCATAAGGAGGAAAGCAGGGTTGCTCTGATGGTAAAAGAAGAGTTTATAGGAAGGAAAATGGATTTTGAAGGATTGTAATTACGTGCCAATATTTGTCTTTTTTCAATAGTTGTTTTTCCAATAATTATTTAACCAAAGAATTCTCTTCAAGATTAAGCTTTTCCATAATTAAAAAGGATAAAACATAAATGGAGCGTGCAAAATGGGTTTCAAAGTTATTGGTTTCGTCGGCGTTGGCACCATGGGCAGAGGCATGGTTCAAAACCTTGCCAAAAACAATTTTGAGGTCTTAGCATATAATAGAACGAAAGAAAAAATACTCGATCTTGCATCTGAAAAAATAAAAATCGTTGACTCTATCGAAGAAGTAGGAGCTGCTGATGTCATAATAACATGTCTTCCCGGTGATGAGTCTCTCAATCAGGTCATTTTTCATTCCCAATTATTATTGAAGTTAAAAAATAAAATCTTGGTCGATTGCGGGACCACTTCCATTGAAATGACGCAAAAAGTGGCGAAGGCATGTGAGGAAAATAGCATTGATTTCATGGATGCGCCAATAACTGGCAGCAAATTAGGCGCGCAGAAAGGCACGATGACCATGATGATGGGCGGAAAGAAAGAAACATTTGATATTCTATTGCCTGTTTTTGAAGCAATGGGAAAAGTACATGTATACTGCGGACCGACAACATACGGCCAAAGGGCAAAATTAGCGCTCAACATGGCCCAGGCAATGATCCTTGAAAGCTATTTAGAGTGCCTCATATTTGGAGTAAAGAACGGAGTCCCATTGGAAGCGATGGAAAAAATAATGGAAAATAGTGGTGCAAAGAGCAACATTGGTTCCTTTAAGCTCCCCTACATCAAAAAAAGGGAATTTGAGCAGCATTTCATGCTCAAATTGATGCATAAGGACATGACTCTAGCAGAAAATGAGATGAAACGGCTTGGATTGGATCTGCCACTTGCAAAGCACATTAAAGAAATATTTGACCATTCCCTGCATAAGCATGGAGAAGAAGATTTGGCTGCGATTGTAAAGAGATTGGAGAAGCAGGCGGGAGTGGAGCTAAAGGAGCAGTAATCTTTTTAAATTAAAGTTTATTCCCAGAGATCATGAGCAACACCACAGCAGCTCAAACAATCAGCATAATTATAATTTCTATTATTATTTAGCGGCAGCTTACTACTGCCATAGCATTGTTTTCGAGACCTAGATGAAAATATATGATACAACCCTACGGGATGGAACCCAAAGCGCTGAATTGAATTTAAGCGTACAAGATAAGGTAGAATTTGCTCTGGCCTTGGATGCATTCGGCGTTGATTACATTGAACTTGGCTGGCCAGGAAGTAATCCAAAGGATATGGAGGCATTCCATGAAATTTCAAAGAGAAAACTTAGCCATGCCAAGATCTGCGCTTTTGGGTCAACGAGAAAAAAAGATGTTTCTGCAGGACAAGATCCCAATTTACTCAAAATCCTCGAATCAAAAGCGCCTGTCGCGACGATCTTTGGAAAAACATGGCTAGTTCATGTTGAAAAACAGCTAGCGATCAGCGCAGAGGAAAATCTAACAATCATTTTGGAGAGCATTGCTTTTCTTAAAAAAAATAACCTTGAAGTCATCTATGATCTTGAGCATTTCTTTGATGGATTTAAAGACAATAAGGAATACGCATTTTGCTGCTTAGAAACAGCGGCAAGGGCAGGTGCTGACTCTTTGATTTTGTGCGATACCAATGGGGGGACTTTGAGCAGTGAGATACAAAACATAACCAATAACGTGTTGCGATTTTTGAAAAGAAATAACATAAAAGTGGAATTGGGGATTCATTGCCATAATGATCGGGAATTGGGTGTTGCGAATTCATTGATAGTATCCAAAAAGATGCATCAAATTCAAGGAACCATAAACGGTTTTGGGGAGCGGGCGGGGAATACAAATCTCTCGAGCGTTATGCCCTCGTTAGCGACGATGAACATTGACTTCTTCGCAAAAAAGAATCTTAAGGAATTGACCGGCCTTAGTCACTTGCTCTATACGCTTGCAAATGTTCAGCCGTATCCAAATCAATCTTTTGTAGGAAGGAACGCATTCGCCCATAAAGCAGGCGTTCACGTCGATGCGATGATGAAAGGCGCCACCTACGAATTCATGGATCCAAACGATGTGGGAAATGCGCGCAATATCGTGCTCTCCGATCTTTCTGGAAAGGCAAACATTGTTGAGATGGTAAAAAAATTCGGATTTGACATTGA
>CAZFPU010000122.1:0-6593 GCA_964521145.1 uncultured Methanosarcinales archaeon
ACCATGCTTACCTTATCTTTTTGCTCAAAATCAGCATACACTTGGTTTGTGACAACCACTGGGATCTTCTTCTTTCTGGCTGTCTGCGTCAAATAGGCAATCTGCTTTCCAAGCTCCCGATTCACTTCATAGATGTCATTGTCCCTTCCCATTTCTAGGCGATAAAGCATTGATATCGAATCTACTACAACAATACCAATTTTCTCATTGACCATCTCTTTTAGCTTCTCAAAACTCTTTTTCTGCTCATCAAAAGTGGATGGCATCAGAACTGCTATATTGCCAAGGAGCTTTTGGTAGTTATGCCCAATCGCAGAAGAAAGCTGGCGAAAGCGTTCAACCGAGAAATTGCTTTCGGTATCGATATAGACAACTTTTTTCCCTTGGCGTGCCATGGTCATCGCGCATAATAGGCACAAATTGGTCTTTCCAGAACCGGCAGGTCCATAGATCGTTGTGATGACATCGTTTTCATAGCCGCCTTCGAGCAATTTATCGAGGATCTTGCTCCCGCTGGGTATCTTTTCCATTGCGCAACGAAGCCTTTCGGACGTTATTAATTTTATTGTTTTTTAGTGCACTAGGGGTTTAAACCCCCGACCTTCAGGTCGATTATTTAAAAATCAAATGTGCATTCATTGGGTGGAAGTCTGGTACAATGGCTTGGACCCAATGACTAAGTGCATTGAAGAGCAGCTCATGTTGTTTTTTTAATGATCGGGAAGCCCCTCCCTTTAGGGTGGGGAGGAGGTCACGAATCCTCATTGCTTTCAACTTCCCTGAATTTTTTCTTATTGGATTGGATAAGGCGCGGAAATGTCGGAATTCAAATTGTTTTCATGGACGAATTTGATTGGGATCACTACGGATGGAATTTCGAGCATGCTCAAAAAAACAGCGGGTTTTTTTAACAAGCGGCATTGGGATAAAAAACCAATGGACTACTCCTGTTTATTGATGCAAAAAATGGAACCATTTTCATGGGAGTCATCCGCTTTCACAAAATTAAAAAAGAGGGCAAAGTTCGAGATAGGATGGATTTGAACGCAGCAACTATTCTTGATATCATAAGCATTGTATTTACCTGCATATTCCTTTTCATCGTCTTATCCTACTACATCCTTCTACTCTTGCCTCCCAAGAAAGAAAAAACCACAAAGAATTTCTCAGGCATGACTATAATTGTTCCTGCGCACAACGAGCAGATGCATCTTGCAGCCTGTCTTGATTCACTGCGTAAAGCAACATTCCAAGGGAAGAAGCAAATAATTGTTGTCGATGATGGCAGCAAGGATAGCACATTCAAAATCGCAAAAAAATATGAAGAGCTTGGGATAAAAATAATCCAAACACCCCACATTGGAAAAGCGGCAGCAATTAACACTGCATTAGCACAGGCAAAAGGGGAAGTCATAGCGATCGTGGATGCCGATAGCACCATCGAAGAAAATGCGTTCATCGAAATCCTAAGGGAACTTGGAAAAAAAAATGCTGGAGCGGCCTGCTCTGTTGTCAAAGTTGCCAATAGGGGACAATTTTTTCCCATGTGGAGCCATCTTGAGCAGCTCTACAACTCACTTATGCGATCCATCCTCTCAAAGATCAATGCGAACATAACGACTCCGGGCCCATTAAGCGTATATCGCGCAGACGCACTCAAGAAGATAGGTGGCTTTTCAACGAAAGGATTCTCAGAGGATGTCGATGTGACGATTCGACTCATTCGTGCAGGATATCGAATCAAATTTTCAGACAAAGCGGTAGCATATACGATAATCCCCCCAGACATCAAGGGGTTTTTTAGACAACGATTCCGATTCGCGCGAGGAATGCTCAACATCTTCAAGAGGCATCTGCAGATAAACAAGACGACAATCGATCTTTACACGCTTCCGCTGCTCACTTTTTTTTACGTGCAGGCTATCATCATGGGATCCATTACCCTCTATAACATCCTCAAAGGATACTTTGCCTATTTTGTAGCGCATGGGGTCTATTTCAACTGGGCCGTTGCAAAATTCTTTTTTGAATG
This sequence comes from uncultured Methanosarcinales archaeon, assembly GCA_964521145.1. GTDB lineage: Archaea > Nanobdellota > Nanobdellia > Woesearchaeales > GW2011-AR4 > BS150m-G66. The sequence goes on from CAZFPU010000122.1 coordinate 2,033, forward strand.
GTTCTCCATCATCGGTTTTTTCAAATGGACCTACAGTGTCCTGATAACTCACACGGCCCCGCTAACGATGCTCAGTATTGTCGCTATCGTCTCAACCATGCTGTCTTATCCTCTGCTTTTGTATTCGATCATCAAATACGACAGAAAAATCGATCTTTGGCACCTCATTCCATTCATGTTCATGTTTCCCTTTTGGCTCATGATCATGGTGCTCTATATGATCTGTCTTCCAGAACTATTTGTGAAAAACCAGTATAATCGTTGGAAGAAGAATGAATGATCGTTTTTATTCCTGTTTGGGTTTAAATACTCCGCAGCTTGCCGCGATTGGGAAGGCGACACCTATATTTGTTTTATTTAAGAATAGATACTGGGGTGGAGGGTATTTTCTACAATTTTTAGTTGGAAAAAAGTTGATTGCTGATGGAAGATACCTTCAATGGCTTAGGGCGAGTATTGGTTTGTTTTATCCCCATTGTGCTGACCCATTACTGGCGCAATTCCAGTCTTGCAATGCAAAATTTTGAAAATAAATACTGTCCACCATAAGAATAGACACTATAATCTCATTATCTTGAATAGATGTAATAATCGCACTGGCTTTCTTTTCTGAATGCACGTAACGTGAATCGATCTTGCAATGATTCCAGTAGATCTGCATGGTTTTTGGGGCACAGTGCATCATCACTTGGACAGGGGAGCAGATCGCATGTATTCAGGAGAATAAGATCAGGCTCGTCTAGTCTTTTTCCCAATTCCCCTATCTTCTTTGAATCGTAGCGTGGATAGTATATGAGATCATCTGCCTTGATATCGTGCTTTGCTATCATTGCAGGGTTGCTTATCCATACCTTTTCGTTATCCTTATTGTCTTCAATGAACTGACCCATAAAATCAAACCTGGGATCTTTTTTTGCTGTCTCAAAATGCAGCCCAAGATTAATAATTGCCGCAATGCCTAAAATCCCTGCAAAAAGGAATTTGGTTTTTTCCAAATTGCCAAAGAGGAAAGTGCAGTATGCTATAAGAAAAGAAAACAGTGCGATAAGCGGCAGCAAAAAACGCATTTCCTTATGGGCGGTAAAAATATAGGGCAGGAAGCCAAAAAAGAGCATCAAGAGCATGAGCAGCCCATTTTTTTTATCGCGTTGTACCAATAGCGCCAAGCCAACGACCGCGAGTAGGATAAGTGCATTATTTTTAACCAAATACACAAAATAATAGTGCCAAGGTTGTTCAAATATTTCCCCGGTGCTAATTGTCAATTCTGCCTGGAGCCTGAATGGATGCAATGGGTCATGATACACGAATGCATTAAAAACAAGAAAAACAAGGACAGGAAGTGCGAATAGGCCAAGAAATGAGGTCATTTTTTGCGTATCGATCTTCTTCTTTTGCCATTGCACGAAAACAAAAAATAGGACTCCTAGGGTTATGAATATCTGAAAAAACCTTGTCATGAAAGATAGTCCAAGCAAGAAGCCTGCCATTGGAAACCTATTTTTAACTAGATAGTACAGGCTGGCAAGCAAAAAGAATGCAGCGGGAATCTCAGAAAGGGCCTTTGGCATCAAATTGAAGAATAGGGGAAAGAGAGCAAAAATCATCGATGCAATCAGTGATACCACTCTATCTTTGGTTAAAACCAACGTGATATGGTATAGGACAAAAATACAACCAAGACCAAAAACCACTGATACAATTTGCGCTGACAAGGTAGGACCTGATCCTATTTTCCAAAAAAAGCCAAGAATTATTGGCCAAATTACTGGACGTGAATCTTCCCAAAGCCCAGCGTCCCCTCCAGAATAGACGAATTTTCCCATCCCGATGTACACATTACTATCCCACCATAGTTCCTCATTGAAAAAGACAGAGCCAAACGCAAGGATACTCATTATTGAAAAAAACACAAGAAATGGAATATCTTTGTCTTTCATATCCATTCCATTATTGCAGGATATTTAATGACTATTGCAGAAAAATGGACCCTGGAGAAAACTCCTACGGACAATTTGAATGCCCCCTATTCTTGCAGAGGATCTCAACGACCCGACCCTTGTTTTTAAGGCCGCAATACTTCTTATCATCGACTACGATGCATGGATATGTCGTTATATTGTAATACGCCTGCAGGGTGTTGATAGAAGGCAATTCGAGGTTTGCATCAAAGGAGAATATCGCAATTTCTGGATCTATGTCTTTGTTTATATCAGTTAAGACAAATGATTGGGCGTCGCAATCTGGACAATCTTCCTTCTTTTTGAAGAAGAACAGGATAAGTGTCTGGTTGATGTCACATTTTTCTTTCATGTCTCTTAACAAGGATAAGTAGATCACTTCATTTCGATTGAATTTCTTCTTTTGATCCACATAGAATGGATCGGTTACAAACTGCTGTTTTGCCTCGCGATACCTATCGATCTTGATGCCAGTATCCCACAAGGTCTTATCCATGTGCGAGAGCGAATTCCCAAGAGAAACGCAGGAAATCTCTGTTCCAAAGGTTGTTGTCATAAGCGAAAGCGCCTGGATCTCCTGGTACTCATCAAGTATTTGCGTCATGCGTTCAAGAACAACCTCTTCGCGCTTCACGTTCATGTAGAAATTGATGGCATAGATCATAAACAGTATGCCCAGGGTGATAAACAATGCCTTTATGAATATTTTTTTTGCTACCATCGAACCTTTCGCCTGCTAAGAACCGTTATATATGATACCAGCCAAAAGAACTGGTAGAGAAAAAAGAGGATGAAATAGCCAATATAGAGCTGCAAAGTTTTTTTTGGGCCCTTGCGTGAAACGGAGAGGCCATAGGTCACCAGAGCTATCATTCCTATGATGCCTGATACGCCAAAAAAAGTCATGCTATTGAGGGCCAAAACATCAAAATTCCAGGTCCAATTCGAGAAGAAATCATAGTTTACGAGCGAATAGAGCATGATATTTCCGATGAGATCAGATATCATGAGAAACGTTGAAAACAAGAAAAGCCCAAGGCCAAAAGTGATGAGCAAATAGTTGAAAGGAATGAAATAACCAAACACCCCGCTCTGCTTTCTTAGCATCATATCCTTGTGTTTGAGCAAGGTAAGCAGGGCTCCCGAGTACCAACGCTTTCTTTGCGCATAGAGTGTCTTTAATGTGTCTGGTGTTATTGTTTTGACGGCAGTTGTTGCACAATTAGCGATCCTATAACCTGCTTTATGGATGCGATACGCTATTTCAAGGTCTTCAGTGATATTATGCACATCGAAATTGCCAATTTCTGTGAGCATCTTTTTTCGATACAAAGAAAATGGCCCCGGGGTCACATGCACGCAATCAAGCAATGAAAAGACCTTGAGAAACAATGAAAGGCCAAGCACATACTCAAGCTGCACGATCTTTTGCAGATAGGAATTGGTATGCCTCACTTCGACTGAAACAGTAACCGATCCGGTCCTTTGATCAAGAAAATAAGGAATGGTCTTGACTAGGATATCTTGTGGCACTATCGTGTCTGCGTCCATACACGCGATGAATTCATTTTTTGCGCGCGCAATGCCTTGGTTTAAGCTTGCGGCCTTTCCTTTATTTTCAGTGTTATCTAGGAAGATGATCTGCCCGGCGTACTTATTGACCACTTTGCTCGTCTTGTCCTTGCTTCCATCATTGACCACGATGATCTCATATTTTTCTTTTGGGTAGTCTATCTTCTGCAGCGATTCAATGCAATCAGCTATGGTCTGCTCTTCGTTATAGGCAGGAACAATGATGCTTACGCTTGGAAGCATCTCTTTAGGAAGTTCTTTTGGGCCATCATAGATACGCTTCCTATTCTCGACAAGAAGCAAAATGAACAAAACTACAAAGTACGTTGATAGAAACCATACAAAATGTACCAAGAGCGCATAGACTATATTCATACAGGGAATGACACCTTTTGCGGGTTTTTAAAAGTTTAGATAAAGGCTTGGTGGAAATGTAGGATCGGACTGCAAGCGAACACCGATTTTTTATTCTTTACATTCTCCAAGCATTTTTGGCAACATTTAGTGCAAATTAGAGTAAAATGCTTGCGTAGCAGGCTTGTTTTTCATGAATGACATAAAGTTCGTTTAACGTATGCATTCTCTCACCATATGCTATTGCGATGCATGGAGCTAAACCAGTGATGTTTCGCATGCCTTAATGGAGTTGATCACTCAGAACTGGAAATAAATAAACTCAGTTGAAAAAGAAGGTGTGAACATGAACAGCAATAGAATGACAAACACCAAAAACAAAAACCAATACCTGATTGGTAGACCGTTTATTTTCTCAATGGCATCTTTCTTGTAAAAAGTGACGATATGGACCAGCAGGAAAATAATCATCAAAAATACTGAAAGCCGATGTTGCCATAGTAAAGAAACTACAGCTGGATCGATATGCAGATCAAAAGAGAGATACTGCCTGATCGCATGTCCTATATATTCAGAGTCCCGCATTCTAAAAATCAGCCAGCCCAAAAACACGAAGTACTGGGTCAGAAGAATTGACACCACAACACCTGCTTTTGTCGATAGAAAATCTATCA
>CAZFPU010000123.1:0-6559 GCA_964521145.1 uncultured Methanosarcinales archaeon
GCCCTTCGCAAGCATCTATAGGCAAAAACAAGCCAAGAAAGCGCCTGCTGAAGAGCAAGTGCCTGAAGTGACTGAGTACGATTAGCTGTTGGTGTTTTTTTATTTTCTATTTATTGATTATTTGAATTCTTGATTTCTTTTTTAATTTTGTTTTCTTAAGAAGCAATTTCTGAGACTATAAATCACGGTGGTTACTCTTCACAGGTAGTGTTAAAAGTAAAATTTAAATAGAAGTGTCTTTTGCAAAAAAATATGCAAAGAGATGTGAAGGATCTTGAATTTAGAGATAATGAAACTGCGATCGCTGAATTATTCGGGGTAAGTTACACAGCTATTGCAAAACAGTATGGCCTTGTGAAGTACGCTCCCAATGAACAAGTTTTCTTTGCCAAAAAACTAGCTGATGCATTCTCCTACCATCTCGAGCGGGTTTTGGATGAAAGAACACCAAGTGAGATGGCTTTAAGCCTTATCGCTCCAAGTATGGCTCAAAAAAACAAATATCAAAGAGCGTGGGAGCGAACAAAAAACGCTGCGGATGGATGGCAAGGCCTCGTTGCGATCGTGGAGAATGACAAGCTGCAGACGCTTGCAAGTGCTTCTCCAGTTAGATACCATGAGCCTGGTTTTTATAGAATTCCAAAAGCATCTGCATTCCATTCGGCGATGTAATTTTATATTGCGTCGCTTCTCTAAAGTCTATGCGCAGGGAGTATTCCGTCAAACAATTGAAGACTCAAAGGGATCTGGACTTTATCCTAGATCAGGGAATTCAAAGCTGGAAAGAGGGATATGAACTGACTAAAAATCCGAAAGGAGGGTATATTCTAAGAGCCGATACACATTTTCGCCTTGATAAATTTGAAAAACCACTGCAATCAGGAGAGCGCTATGCGTGGCTTAATACGCAGCAAGCATCTCTTCTTGCACTCATCATGACCAAAGAGAGGTATGTTAGCGAGGCAAAGGCATTGGAGCTTATCGTGCCCAGTGACGGAGCTTATGATAGGCTTGGCCTACTTACGCTTGCTGATGGCCTTCGAAGAAAAATAGAGATAGAATTTAGGAGAAAGGATGAAATTGGAGTCCTTAATGATAGCGTGCATGTCATCCAGGGATTTTATTCGGGACATCTCCCTGATTTTGGAATGACTATTGGTCGAGATGAAGGCTATCCGAAAGGAGGGCCAGAGCATGGCTACTGGGGCCTTCGGGTTACCGTAAATAGTTTGGCAAAATTTGTTTTGCAAGATTCAGGATGGGGCCATACTGATCACCACACCATAACGCCAAAGGAAGCCGCATTGGTTGTCAAGGAACTTGATAAGGATGCACTGCGATATACAGCGGATGCAGTCATTTTAATCAATAGAAGTGATTTGACCAAGGCAGTACTTGAACGGTTTGGAGAAAGGCTAAGGCCCTCTGAAGAATTCAAGGCAGCGCATCCAAAAGCAATAGAGAAATTTGGCCACAAGGATTTAGTTAACCTAGAAAAGATTTAGAGTGTATTGCTTTGGATTGCAACGATATTCTTAAATTTTTAGACAAAATTAAAAAATGACCAGAGTGTATCTTACTAAATGAACCACTTATTCATAATCCGGCACGCAAGCTACGGACCAGGTCCCAGAATCAATCCACAAGGCGTTCACCAGTTAAAAATTCTTGGGAAAGAAATACAAGAGATCGTAAAAAATGATTCAGTTCTGATTTTGGCATCAACCGCGCCCAGGGCATTGGACTCGGCAAACACGCTAGCTCCATTTTTTAAAAATAAAATAATAGAACCAATAGAATATCTTTGGAGCGGCCCCGATTCGCCAAACAATATGCTGCCCAATCATCCGCATCCAAAAAACCTCTGGAACATCATCGAGGAAAGAAAAAATAAGGCCGATGCATTGCTTATGGTTTCTCACATGGAGGTGTGCGATCTGTTTCCTTCTTATTTTTTTGAAAAGGAATTTGCAAGAAAGGAATCCATAGAGTCTCTTCCTAGGGGGAAAGCAGTATGGTTTGATCTGCAAAAACAGGCATTTGCTTACCTCCCAAGGCATTGATGATTGAAATCAAAACTGTGCACTAAGCCCCCATGAATCGTGCCCATATAGCCTCAGCAGCAGCCGGCAAAAAGATTATATAGATATCCTGATTCCCCAAAGGCATGGTAGATGGAGATCAACAAGCTGAGCATAGGATGGCAAGAGCAAATAAGTCTGACCTCGGCGACTATGATAAAGGAGTTACCCTAAAACAGGTCGGCTACATTCTGGCTTTCAGCGCAGCTCTGGCGGCAATGGTATGGAGCATGTACAAGTTCGGACCTGACCAAACACCTGCGAAATCAGGCTATTTCTTGGAAAGGCAAGTACCCAATCAGGGCATGACAAGAGGCATTGGAGAATTGGAAACAAAGATCGCAGCATATCAAGGCATGCATTCGAAACCCAACGCTAACATTTCTTATAGAATTTAAAGTGAGTTCACAACCCCAAATCCCTATCTATCTCTTCAGCCATCTTCTTGAGTTCAATAAAAGTTCGAAGCATATCAGCTTCCATCTCATCCATGAGTTCCTGCAAGGAATTATTTCGAAGAAGATATCCTTTTCTCTCGGAAACGACCATGCCCGAATCAAGCAGTTTATGAAGATGATGCACGACCGTTCCCCTGCTCAAATGCAGTTTTTCAGCAAGTTCATCGCTTGAAAGAGGAGTATTATGCTTGGTTGTCTTTACCAGTTCAATGAATATCCGAAAGCAGCTTTTGTCCTTATCGCGCTCGCCAAATAATCCAAGAGATGAGCCGAGCCACTGTAATTCCATGTTGATGTTCTTTTGGTTTGGCTTCCTAAGATTTACTACCGTTATTCGCTGCGCTCGCATCATATTTTGGGATTTAGAAATATATCCTTAAATAGTTTTGGTATCGGTAATATTGGCCCTGGATTCACCACGGCACTATGCCAACAAATCTATGTTATTAAAAATACGTGTTGAATTCTAAGAATTGATTTAAAGCGAATACGTTCTCTCTTTATTATGGCACTAAATCTTGAAGCTAGATGGCTCAAAATCGACCCAAACACTAGGGCAGTGGTCGATGGGGCAGTAACGCCAGCCTTCCTAGAAATTTTGGCAAAAGAAGGATTCAAAGCTATCACTTATGATAAGATCGCAGAAAAAGTATTCTATATGTTAGGTGCTGGTGAATGCGACGCTGCGCACTTTGCATTGGCCAATGAGGGTAAGCTTGAATTTTGCCAATATGAGCGCAGGATTGAGCCGAATGCTGCCGCAGAGTTGGGATATATGATCGGTCTTGTCAAGAGGTCCTCAGGAACTGAAATGAAAAAAAGAGGCCATGATGCATGGCAAGCTGAAATGGATATTCTTAGAGGCAAAAATCACGAGTATAGCACCTCTCTTGTCTGGGTTGATAGCCAGGAAAACCAACGAGATCATGCAAGAAGGCAAAAGCTCCTGGTAGCGCTTGAAAAGGCGCATGGGATGTATGATAAGATCATGGGTCTTGGAAAGCAATATGATGCGCCATTAGAATTACAAGTCAATAGCATAGCCCCTCAGTTTCAGGCAAGGGACATGAATATCGTCGTAACCTACGCATTAAAGCGTTGATTTTTCTTAAACAAGCATCTTTTAGATGGATTCTTAGAAGGGTAAACCTTCCTGCATTATTAGAAACGTTTATATATAAGTTTACTTTACGTAACTTATGTTGACTTAAGGTCAACGGAAAGTCATAATCACCATATAAACGAAAGCGAACAGACTGAACAAAATAGAGTATCTCGAGGAAAAATAATGAGCGACAAAGTTGATTCAAAAAAAGAAGATAAAATGAAGGAGCAAAAAGGCGATGGAGCGCAAAAGACCCAAGATAACAAACCTACACAGACTGACCAAGATAGGATCAATGAACTCACTGACGCACTGCAACGACTGCAGGCAGAGTTTGAGAATTATAAGAAGTATGCTGACAAGGAAAAGCTGCATGTCATCAAGTTCGCAAAAGCAGAACTCATGCAAAAATTGCTCACGATAGTTGATACGTTCGACATAGCCCTAAAAAGCACCGAAAACCAGGAAAAATTCGTGCATGGCATGCGTATCCTCCACAACCAGCTTGCAAAACTGCTTGAGCATGAGGGATTAAAGCCAATAAAGGCAGAGAATCAAAAGCTCGATCCGCATTATCACGAAGTATTGCTAAAGCAACCCTCGGATAAAGAAGCGGGAGTGATCCTCGAAGTCCTGCAAAAAGGCTACCTGCTCCACGATAAAGTGCTTCGATATGCGAAGGTGAAAGTTTCATCAGGGCAAGGCGCAAAACAAAATCCTAGTGATGAGGCATCAGAGAATAAAAATTGAACGATGAATGAAGACGCCAATCAGACAAAAAGCGAAAATCCAGCAAGTCCCGCCATAACCCAAAAAACAACCTTACAGCAAATCGAACAATTATCATATCCCTGCTCATGCAAAGCATGCTCAAATGGCTGTCATTTTGGAAGCGGAGTTTTCAGCGATGACCAATTGCCAAGCGTCGCGTTGCATTTGAACATTTCAGAAGAGGATTTGAAAAAAAACCATCTTGAGCCAATAACCAAGTTTAATACAACAAGATTTAGACCCAAGATAGAGAGACAAGAAGGCAAGCCGTATGGCAAATGCACCTTTTATGATGAAAAAAAAGGCTGCACGATTCATGCAGTAAAGCCTCTGGAATGCAAACTAGCGATGGGCTGTAAAGATTATGGTGAAGATATCAGCGTTTGGTTCATGCTTGATCAATTCGTGAATAGCAATGATGAGATATCGATGAAGGAATACGAATCATATCTGAAAACAGGAGGGAAAAGATTGCCAGAGAAGTGAAAACACACCAACGCATGACATAAACTAAAATGAAGAAAAATACTGTGCACTAAGATATCAATCAATAAGAACCCGGCCGCATTGGGCCGGGCAAAATATCCTCGCTTTTGAATGTAAAAAACCGAAGAAATATTCGAAGTCGGTGAGAAAGCAAAAATCAAAATTTCAAATTTAAAAAAAAATTCAAAATAAAAACCAACACACTCTAGGAGGAGAACATGACAGACAAAAAACCAGCAAAAAAAGAAAAGATTATCGGTATAGATCTTGGTACATCAAATAGCGCGGCAGCGACTTTGCAGGCGGGAAAACCAACAATTATCCCGAGCGCAGAAGGGGCAACAGCGTATGGAAAAGCGTTCCCGAGTGTAGTTGCATTCACGAAAGAAGGCCAGGTCCTCGTAGGAGAGCCAGCCCGAAGACAAGCGGTATCAAACCCAGAAGGAACTGTTCTTGCGGCAAAAAGAAAGATGGGGTCTAGCTTCAAATATACCATCCATGGCAAAGAATACACACCCCAGCAGATCTCAGCATTTATTTTGCAAAAAATCAAAAAAGACGCTGAAGAATTCCTAGGAGAGCAGGTAACCAAGGCAGTCATCACCGTTCCGGCTTATTTTGATGACAATCAAAGGCAAGCTACCAAGGACGCGGGCGAGATAGCGGGACTAGAAGTTGTAAGGATCATCAACGAACCGACGGCAGCATCACTGGCTTACGGCTTGGACAAGGCAGATGTGGAGCAAAAAGTACTGGTATTCGATCTTGGCGGTGGAACGTTAGACGTCACTATCATGGATTTCTCAGAAGGTGTTTTTGAAGTAAAATCCACTTCAGGAGATACGCAGCTAGGCGGTACTGATATGGATGAGATCCTGATGAAATTCTTGATTGAAGATTTCAAAAAAACCGATAAAGTGGATCTAAGCGATGAGCCAACAGCAATGCAGCGACTTAGAGAGGCAGCTGAGAAAGCAAAAATCGAGTTATCGACCGTTGTTGAAACTGATATCAACTTGCCTTTCATCGCGCAAGGAAAAGATGGCCCAAAGCACTTGACTATGAAACTTACCAGATCAAAACTTGAGCAGCTAATGGACCCAATAATCCAAAGATGTAAACATCCAATGGAACAGGCGCTTAAAGACGCGAAGATGAGCCCAAAAGATGTTGACAAAGTTATCTTGGTAGGCGGCCCAACAAGAATGCCAATGGTTCGAAAATTCGTCGAGGATTTCTCTGGTAAAAAAGCGGAACGTGGCGTTGATCCAATGGAATGTGTAGCCATGGGAGCTTCAGTGCAGGCAGGAGTTTTGGCAGGAGAAGTAAAAGACATTTTGCTTCTTGACGTAACCCCGTTAAGTTTTGGGATTGAAACGCTGGGCGGTGTATTCACAAAACTAATTGATAGAAACACGACCATTCCAACCAAAAAGAGCCAGGTATTCTCAACCGCAGAGGACAATCAAAGGGCAGTTACGATCAGAGTAGGCCAAGGCGAGCGGCCAATGTTTGCAAATAACAAGCTGCTTGGCCAATTCGATCTCATTGGGATCCCGCCAGCTCAAAGAGGAATGCCGCAAATCGAAGTCACCTTTGATATCGACGCGAATGGGATTTTGCATGTTGGTGCTAAAGATAAAGGGACTGGCAAGGAG
>CAZFPU010000124.1:0-6548 GCA_964521145.1 uncultured Methanosarcinales archaeon
GTCAGGACTTTGTCCTGAGCATGCTCGGAATAGCGATTCCGACATTTCGAAGATGGTGCCCGCCTGAGAGAAAAACACGTCTATTTTTAAATAAAAAACCCAAAAACACCATAAAATATGCTTGATTTTTGCCCAAAAAAGCCTAGGAGAATAAACCCCAGCAAAGTTGCCTTTGCCAGGGAAAAAGAGGTGATAGATATTGTTAATTACTTAACAATAGTCTAACACCATTAGCACTAGTGAATAGTTATTTAAAGATTTCGCGACTGCATAATACAATGAAACGAATTTTGCCATATTTGGTGGTTTTGTCGTTCCTCGTCGGTGGATGTTCTGGCCAGGTTTTAGAACCAGTCTATGAGCCCCAAATGGGCCTTTCCCTCTACTTTTGCCCAGAAGATGACTGTACCCGGGTCTTTTTGGATGAAATTGAGAATTCGAAAGTGTCTTTGGACTGCGCTTTCTTTGATCTGGACAATAAGCAGATGATCAATGCCTTCTCAATCAAAAGTGAGGAGATACCAGTTCGAATTGTGATCGATCATCAGAATTATGAAGGGCAGATGGAGGGTTCATCGATCAAAAAAGCTAAAGGAAAGCAGTACATGCACAATAAATTCTGCGTGATCGATTCAAAAAGAGTGATCACGGGCAGTGTGAATCCGACAACCAATGAATTATTGAAGAATAAAAATAATTTGCTGGTCATTGATTCGACAACTCTCGCTTCTAATTACGCCGATGAATTCGAAGAATTATGGAATGGGGTCTATGCTGCAGGAAACCCAGTTCTGACGCCGCAAGTGGTTACTGAAACGCTAATCATTGAGAATTACTTCTGTCCAGAGGATAACTGCCAGGGACATGCGATCGAGGCGTTGCAGCAGGCGAATGAAAGCATATCTTTCATGACCTTTTCTTTTACCGATAAGGAAATTGCTGATGTTATTATGACAAAACCCGTTTCAGTAAGAGGAATCTTTGATAGCAGAAGTGCGGCAGGCGAAGGCTCGCAATATGAGCGCATGCAAGGCTTTGGTTTCGATGTGCATAAGGATGCGTTCAAAGGCACGATGCACCATAAAGTTTTCATAATAGACAATAAGACAGTGATAACCGGAAGCTATAACCCAACAGGGAGCGGGAACACGAGAAATGACGAGAATATGCTCATAATTCATAATGAGGTTGTGGGAAGGGCTTTTGCTAGAGAGTTTGAGGAGTTGTATGAGGGGGCGATCAGTAAAAATTAATATGTGTTTACAATTCGTTTAAAAAATGCAAATAAGAAAGGATTACGTATTATGGAGGGATCGATATTTGCCTAGGGTTGTGATTCTAGTATTAGTAGTTTTATATATTACAGGGATGACAATAATTGTATACAACAATAGCGCTCCCTTAAAACTTTTCCATTGGATTTCTATAACATTTCCTTTCTTCTTCTTTGGTTTTATCACAATTAATATTTTGAGAATAAGGTTGATTTTTGTAACTTCCCAAGGAATAAGTACAGGGAATATGAAAGAGGATTTTTATGAATACATTCGACCACCAAAGAAAACTTATTTCGTAAACTGGAGAGACATCAAGAAAATTTCAATTAAAAGTAGACGTGTTCAACGTCCAAACTACACTACTAATGTCAATAGATTATTAATAAAAAAGAAGGATAGCGAGACTTATGAAACATTTATTGCACATCCGGGGGAATTTATCCAGATAGTTAAAAATCTTAAGAAGGGACATTTAATATCAAAAGAATCCAAAATTACCTAACCCTGCTCGTAGCCTCAATAATATGCTCTAAAATAGCGTTTTTAATCTCGGAAGCGATATCATCGCCTAATTTTTGCTCAGAAAAAGATTCTGGAATGTAAGGATCCTCGGAAGAAAAGTCTTCCAACATCGCCGGTGGGGGTTCGTGGTTGCCATCATCTAGGATAGGCATGGTATATTCCAATCCAAATTCGTCGTCTTCCTCGAAGCGTCTTCCCAAATAGAGCTCAGTATCGCGCGGATCGTAATCCTCATACTCAAAACCGCCTGAATAGTCTGCCATCTGATCGAACTTATGCCCCCTATCGGGAAGGTATTCCATGTAGAAGAGTATCAGCTCACCTGCCTTTCCAAGCCTAACCATATCCTGGCTATCAAGCCTATCAAACATCAGTTCATACGGATCCCTTGAATTTATCCAGGTTCCCCAAGGAGAAAGCAGGATATCAGTTGGACCGCCATCTGGTTCGCTGCTGAGCATCTGCTCAAGATTTTGCGAAGGAGCGTTTAGAGAAGGCAGAGTAGTGTATGTAGTTATCGTTGCTAAGAATGAAGTCTGATGCAGCTCACGCTGATTGTAAATTCCTAAAAGCCCTTGCGAACCCGTTTCGATCATTTCTTTTTGTTTTTGCTAAAAAGCGAATATTTTCACCCAATGTTGTCGTAATCTGACAAATGTTAAAAAACTATACTAATATGGACTTGCTTTTAAATCTTTTGGAATTGCAGCGGATTTTTGGCTACCAAAAATTTCAAGAAAAATCTGAAAGAGGAAAAATAGCAGCAAGAAGGCAAAAAAATAAGAGAAGTTTGAAGGAATTATTTTATCCTGCTGCAATATTCTCGACGATAAATTGAAAAATTGTCAAAGTCTGTTTATTTTTTTTAAAAAATGGCAAGAATTGGCAAAAAAATAGTTTCTAATACCATTTGCGATTTTATTTTGTTTTTTATTCTTTTTTGCTTATTTTTTTGAATTAGAATTGTGTTTTTTTGCTTTTTTTTGTTTAATTTGGGTTTTGTTTCGCTTTTATTTAGGTTTCTAGCGATTATTCGAAATCGGAGTACAAGGGAACACGGAAAAGAATAATGGATGGGAAGGTCCCAAGCAGGATAAACGCCGAAAAAAGATAAAAATGTTTAAGTTAGCGCTCTCGTAGATTCGCTGAGCAAAAACTTTAAGAACATTCAAGAGACAAAAGCGTTCATGTTTCAAAAAAGGGGTGTATTCTTTACTATAGATGCGATACTGGCGGCCGGCATCATCGTGCTTATCATCGTTTTCCTCACTTCTGCTTATATTAGGGAGCCGCAGCGCGAGCACATAAGCTACATATCCCAGGATACGCTTCGGGTCCTGACCAACCTGGAACTCAAGGACTTTGACAACCAATACGCGCAGCAGATGCTCGAAGAAGGAATCATAACTAGGAAAAATAACACGGTGCTTGAGCAGATAGGTGAGTTTTGGGCAGAGGGAAATGACGAGCTTGCGACCAATTTTTCCCAAGAAGTCATTGACGCGCTCATACCGCAGCGTTTTGGCGTTGGAGTCTATGTCGATAACGAAACGATCTATGCGCGAAACAAAAGTATTGGAAGAAATCTCATCTCATCAAGAAAGATAATAACAGGCATCGCAAAAGACAAGCCAATCGATGGGTTCTCGAGCAGGGCATTCCTATCACGAGTGCAAAACAAGCAGTTCTCCTCATTTGCTTACTTTGGGGGTTTTGTCGGGCAAGGCAATCTGACTGTTTTCATCGATGATGTGCCTCCAGGGGTTGCCATCAGCGAGATGATCATTGAAGTTGACGCGGCGGCATCATTTTCCCTCTATATCAATGGGGCCCAATGCGGCGCAAGTTACGCCGTGGACACTACCCCCTTTACTGCCGATAGCTATAACATAAGCTCATGCGCGGGTTCCTTCACTCCTGGAGCGCAGAACGATTTCAATATTGATTTTGGAAGCGATATCAACAACGCGTATGTCGGTGGTGGCTTTATCGAAGTGCGCTACATAAGCGATATTTTTAACACCAATGAAAGCATTGATTACACTAAAAAATGGTTCCCGCAAATAAAAGGGATCATCAATCTGTTCGATTCCGTCTATATTCCCGGAACGCCGACCAGCATGAAAGCCTATTTGCATTACGATGCCATTCAAACAAACGTAACGAACACCCTCTATCTTACCATTGGCAACAAAACTGTTCTGCGAATAGCCAATGCGTCTGGTATTGGAACTGTATTGCTTAACAACACTAATTTATCGAATCAATTGATCTATGCAAGCCTCGCATCAAAAACAGTGCCGCTGCGCATCGGTTTTGAGAACATGACCTATACCACCATATACGATGGCGCCGCTGACGTTGCGCTGATAACGGACATATCAGGGAGCATGGCGTGGCGCATGGATTCGAGCGCTAGCGGAACCCTAAGAAACTGCAATGAAACCCTCATTTCCGACGTATCAACACAGCGAATCAGCGTCGCCAAATGCCTTGACAATGAGTTCGCTGAAAACATCATCAATATTTCTGGCAATAAGCTGGGCCTTATTTCATTTGATAGTATAACCGATGCAGGGGCGATCGTAACTCCCACTACCAATAAAACACTCGTAAACCAAACCGTGGGGATCTCGGTGCCAATAAGCGGCTATGCCCCGGGATCTGCAACGTGTATATGCTGTGGCATCAACTCTGCAGAAGCCATCCTTACAGCGGCCATCTCCGCGACTACCTTCATATCCTCTGGATCGTCCTGGCTCTACAATAATAAAAGCTTTGATGGGTCTCTTGGGTTAGATATCAGCAATAATTCATGGTATTCCTATCAATATGCAAATGAGTCGAGCTGGCCTTCGGGAGCTGCGATTTTGGGATCGACCAACACGTACTCATATACTCCCGCGGTAACAACCGAAATTGGCAACAACCTGCTTGGCTCATCAATTGATGCAGACCTCTGGGAGCATGCACTCGATATCCAAGGAGGGGCCGTTGATTTTGGCTCGGGCATCCTCAATAGCACTGCCAATACCTATGGCGCTCTTGCAGGAGATGACGGGTGGGATTGGGATACGCAAAATAATGCCGGGCCGTTTGGAAACGATGATGATATCGATTATAACGGCATCAGTGCGGGAAGGCTATCCTTTGATAACAACGAGGGGGGATCGGGAAATGCGTGCTCAAGCAATGACTGCTCTGGCGCGTATGGGATTCAGATCATTATAACGCAGGAGATGTACGACGTCCTAGTAAGCAGCGGAACGGCAATGTTGAGTTTTAGCTATGAATGGGATGATGCCAGCGGTAATGTGTTCGAGGACCAGGATCAAGTATGGACAAAAGTAAGATGGACATCGCCAACATCAGGACAACATGAGCTTGGATCGAACCTTGATTCAGGAGATGGTGGATCGGACGCGAATCTTGAGATCGCAACGCAGGAAAATCCAGACAATGATTACTCGGGAGCATATTCCCAGGACATAACATCTTGGATCGAAGGAGTTGGCTCTTATTATCTTGAGCTGGGAGGGAAGATAACCACCAATTCGAATGCCGAGCATGGCAACTGGTATTTTGATGATGTGCGGCTTGTTGCTTCCAATGGGACCGATCATTATTATTTCAGAAAGCATTTCAATATAACAAGCCTAAATCAGGCACGAAAAGCCATTGTCAACGTGCTTTCCGATGAGCGCGCAATTATCTATGTGAATGGAAACCTCATCGACACCGATTATGAATTCCATAAGGCCGAGTACTGGAATCGCAGAGGGTATCCGATCCTTGGGCAGTATCTCCAATTAGGCGATAATGTTGTTGCCGCAGAACTCATCAATAACAACGCTTCTGCCAAATTTGATCTGGAGCTGATCGGTTTTAATGACAGCAGGGATAAGGCAATGCTAGTTATGACCGATGGGCAGGCAAATCAGGACGCGCCATGCCCGCAGTCGGGAACCCCCGAGCAAGAAGCTATTCAGGCTGCATGCGAAGCGAGAGAAGATTGGGGCATCACCGTGTATGCCGTAGGATATAGTTCTGAGGCTGATGCCGATACCCTGCAAGAGATCGCGGCGTGCGGCGAGGGCCTCTATACGACCAGCAGCAACGTTTCTGGCCTTCAGGATTTCTACCAGGATGTCGCGTATTCCATCATCTCTGCAAGCAGGCAATCCCAGACCATAACCATTGAAGGAAGCCTGCAGGAAAGCACGCTATTTGGGGATTCTTATCTGGAGATCAATTATACTCCAATACTAAGTCCACCTGAATTCAACGAGATAGCATTGCAATTTGAGGAGAGGGGCATCATGAATTGCACCTTCAACATATCGATCCCAAGCGATGTGCGCGTGACTGATGCGCTGCTAACTTCCTATTCTTCAGAGCACTGGACCGATGGAGTTACTATTGATAACACGGTTGTCTACAACTTAAGCGAATTCAGCAGTACCTATATCACATTGGGAGACCCATTCACCGTGCAGATCCCCGCAGCGCTCATGACGGCTGGAAATCATACCATCTCGGTTAGAACCGGAGATAGCCCACAAAACACTACCGGATGCTCGCTTAATAATACGCTCTTCTATAGCGGCATGATCAAATCTTCAGTTGAATATGGATCAGTGTCTGCGAGCGCGAATGGCTGCCAATGGAGAATAGAGACAGAGCAAGGCAATAATTTGACGACGACCGTACCCATTTCCTATACCGGACCCGATAGCTGCTCATTTACCA